>CAXPUI010000054.1:0-4180 GCA_964220205.1 Candidatus Allofontibacter communis
TCGCATAGAGTGACTGGAGTTCAGACGTGTGCTCTTCCGATCTGTCGTATTGCCGGTGCCGCGAAGATAATCGCTATCGATATCATCGACTCAAAGCTGGACATGGCCACTCAGTTCGGGGCCACCCATACGATCCATTCGAAAGATACCGACAACCTGGAGGAAGCCATCCATGAGATCAACGATGGCGAGGGCGTGGACTATGCATTCGAGGCTATCGGGGTGCCTGATGCGGCAACCCAGGCGTTCAACATCACGCGAGCGGGGGGCACCACTGTCGTGGTCGGCATGCATCCACTCGGCTCCGAAATCAGCGTTCCCGGGCCGGCGTTCCTGCAGGAGAAAAAGTTGATCGGGTGCATGTACGGGTCAACCAGGTTCAGAGAACACATGCCGAAACTGATAGACCTTTTCCTGCAGGACAAACTGGACCTGACTTCCCTGGTGTCCAGACGACTGAAGCTTGACGACGTCAACGAGGCTTTCCGTTCCATGAAGGCTGGTGAAGTCGCCCGTTCAGTACTGGAATTTTCCTGAGGACCAACCATGAGTGAGAACATGTCCCTCGAGGACGCCATCTACAACTGTCGGGCGATGCGGCGCCTGGAGAAGACCGAGTTGCCGGAAGAACTGCTGTTGAAGTTAATCAGCGCTGCCAATCAGGCACCTTCCGGTTCCAACTCCCAAATGGCGAGATGGGTGGTAGCCCGCGACCCCAAGGTCAAGAAACAGCTGGCTGACCTGAACCGCCAGCACGCCGAGCCCTACATTAAGCCGAGCCTGGAGAACCCGAGCAGTGAAAAACAACGGCGGATGCTCGAGGCAGTTGTCTGGCAGATGGATCACATGCATGAGATTCCGGCCCTGATCGTGGCCTGTTTCAATTATCCCGAGAAGGTCTCAGGTATAGACGTTTACCGCCAGGCAGGTTCCGTCTGGCCCGGCATTCAGAATCTGCTGCTCACTGCTCGATCATTGGGCCTTGGCGCCGCGCCGACGACTCTCGCGCTACGTGACCAGGATGCTGTTCGCGACGTTCTTAATCTACCTGAAACCTTCGCCGCACTCTGCCTGATACCCGTGGGTTATCCAATGGGCAAATTCGGCCCGGTCAGCAGAAAGCCTGTAGAAGAAATCATGCGTTTTGACCAGTGGGACTAAACCAGCCGCCACTGCAATAGTGTGTAGGCTGGCTCAGCATCATCGTGGTGTTCGAAGACAGCCTCCACGCTGCTACCGATAACAACGTCCTGTTCCGGATCACCCAGCAGGTTTCCCACTAAACGGACATGACCGGCATCCGGTATTTCAACGAGGACAATGAGATAGGGCCCCTGCTCCTTCAGGGCCGGGTGTACGGGGTGCCAGACGCGCTCGAAACTGTATATCTGCCCCCGACCCGACACTTCATCAAATGCCAGGTCTTCCGAGAGGCATTCGTGACAGATCCATTCCGGACCCCATTGCCAGGTGCCACATGAGCGACAACGCTGAAGCAGCAGTTTCTCCTGCCGCAAACCTTGCCAGAAAGGCTCATCGAGACCGTCCGGCGCGGGAATCGGTTGGGGCAGACCCCTGTTGAGATAGCCCTGAGTCATAGTGTTGCCTCCGAACCAAAGATGGAAGAACTGACAGGAGTTACCATGGGCCCGGATGTCGTCATGGCGACATCAACCCCGGCTACCTGGTTAGTGGAATCACCGCGAATCTGTCGGACAGACTCAAGGACCAGACCCAGACCATGCATATAGCACTCGGCCAGGTTACCACCGCTGGTGTTCAGGGGAAGATCGCCACCTGGTGCCTTGAACCGCTCCGGGACAAAGAACTCGTTGCAGGCTTCGGGTTCGCAGAACCCGTGTTCGACCATGCTCATGAGGACACCACCGGTAAAATTCTCATAGCTTTGCAGTACGTCCACGTCGGGCGCGGAGACACCTGCCATGTCATAGAGATGAGGAACGAGGGTGGGAAAGGACGATGATCCATAATCTGGCGTGTTGTGGACCGGAGCGCCCGCACGATAATGAGAGCCACCAGCTGCACCCAGGAGGTAGACAGGCTTGTGCGGAAAGTCTTTCGCCTGTTCTGCCGGCATCAGGATCATCGCCGCAGCGCCATCATTCTCCAGGCAGCAATCAAACAGATGAAACGGTTCTACAATCCAGCGCGACTCATCGTAGGTCACTTCATCGAGCGGCCGGCCATACATGACAGCGCGAGGATTATTCTGGGCATGGTGGTAGGCGGCCAGCGATATGGACCGCAGCGCCTCCTGGCCGACGTTATGGTCGTGCATGAACCGCACCACCTTCATGGCGAACATCTGAGCAGGCGACATCAACCCGTAAGGCACACTGTGCGCTGCATCGCCGGATATCGTGTTCCGGCGTGGTCCCTGGCCAAAACGGCCAAACTGACCCTGGGCTAGCGCCCTGAAAACTACAACACAGTCGCTCAGGCCTCCGGCAATTGCAGCCGCCGCACTGCCAACAGCAGCGGAGCCACCGCCGCCGCCACCGCCCCATTGCATATTGGAAAAACGCAGCTCCTTGCAACCCAATGCCGCCGCTAACCGTGAGGGATCGCTACGATCATTACTGAAAGAAGCGAAGCCATCGATCTGTTTTGGCGAAATCCCGGCATCATCACAAGCCGCCTTGATCGCCCTCAGAGCCAGCTTGAACTCAGGATCTTCAGCACCGCCTCGCTTGTAGTACTCCGTTTCACCAATGCCAACGACAGCGACTTTACCGCGCAGACTTCGGCTTCTCATTTTAACACTCCGACCTGCCGGGCGATCTCCGCCGCATCGGGTTGATCGAGATAGCGCTCGGGTATAGGTAACTTGAAGATTCGCGCTGAATTCAGCCCGAGTATGCTGGCCCGCTCCCCATCGTCTAGCTGTCCCATGGTTCGCTCAATGGCTTGAGCAGAATGCGGCCAGGTTCCTTCATGGTGCGGAAAGTCATTGGCCCAGAGGAAGTTGCCAGTCAGCCCGTGTTCACGCGCAACGTCAAGTCCCGGCTTGTCCTCCTGGAAGCTGGCGAAGCCGTTGGTTTTAAAGTACTCGCTGGGCAGGCGATCAAGCTTCGGCCGGACCCACATATGGTGCTTCCGGTAGGCTTCATCCAGGGCGGTAAGCGCCCAGGCGACCCAACCGATACCCGCTTCGATCGTGCCGAACTGAATGCTGGGAAACCTGTCCAGCACGCCTGAGCCACAGAGATTAGCGATCGGTTCCATGGTGGGTGCCAGAGAGTGAACCGCGTAGTTGATAACAGCACCGCCGTTACCTCGCGCGGTCCTTGGGTCTCTACCCGTCGAGACATGAAACGTAATTGGCAGATCGACGTCCTGGATGCAGGCCCAGAGGTCATCGAATTCAGGCAGGTTGTAGTTCAATTGGGCGTGATCAGGCGCTCCCCACACCGGTTTGCAAGGCAACGACAACCCCTTGAATCCGAGGCTCGCACATCGCTGAATTTCAGCGATGGTCCCTGCCAGTGAAGCGGGCGCGACACAGGCCATCGGCGCCAGTTGATCATTAAAATCAGCAAATGTTTCCCAGGCCCAGTCGTTATACGCCCTGCACATCGCCAGGGAAAAGTCTGCATCCGGTGTCGCCCAGATCGTCAAGCCTTTATTAGGAAACAGAATTTCAGCATCAACACCATCCATCGCCAGGTCACGCAGCCGGTCTTCTGGTGTTTTGCCCGACTGATTTCGAAGCTTGTCCTCTCCTTCAAACTGCGTGTTCTGCAGTCTCAAGGGACGGAAACCTTCTGTCTTCTGCAGCTTGTTGCCTTTGCCATCGATGATGACACCGGGCAGACGGTCAGCAAACTTTTTATCCATGCGCGTTGCCCAGAGGTCGCTGGGTTCCTGCACATGACCGTCCGCAGAGACCATAAAATATTTCGCAGCGTCATCAGCTCGCGCTGTTCGAGACCAACCTTCGTGCCCCGGTGTCTCAAGTCGCCAGGCATTGGCGGCGTCTACATCTAGCTGTTCACTCAAAATCTTGCCTCCTTTCTTACTAAGCCACTGACTAAACCACTAACACTCACTCTCCAATCCCCGTTGCTTGCAGAACCCGCGGGATCATAATCCGGCCCCACAGAAAGGCTCGATGCTACCACAGGCTTGAAGCAGGGGTCACAGATGTGCACAGCCGGTT
>CAXPUI010000055.1:0-2284 GCA_964220205.1 Candidatus Allofontibacter communis
TCAGAGTCAGCGTCGTGAATCCATACTCGCGAGACAACCGAATTAGAGCCAACTGGCCGCACCACAGAACTTAAAACCTTCCTCGATGATCTGCTGGTGATGGTACGCCATCGGGATTCCCCTTCGAGTAAGATCTACCAGAATGGAACAGAACAGAAGCGTACCAGCGATGCCAAAGGCAAAGCCGTCAATACGCAGGATGTTCTCATAGTGTCGATAAAGCAGCAGGATTGCTAATAGCGCGTACGCGGCATAACAATAATTTTGCTCAATGTAGCGATCATGAATCAGGAAAAAATCGTCAACCGCCAGCAACAGCGACAATCCTGCCAGGAGTAAAAGCAACTCACGGACATCAGGGTCAATTGACCGATCTTTGGTCAACCCATGAAAGAGGCAGATCGCGAGAGTAGATACCCACAGCCAGATACCCATGTTGGAAATAAATCCCAGGAGACTCGATTCACCGGTCGACTGAACCATGTCCCTCAAGGTTTCGACAACGGAGAAGCCAAGGGAATGCATACTGAGTAGCGCGGTGAAATAGAACACTGAGGCCGGTAAAGCGGCAAAAAGCAGCCAGCGCACTAATCTCGGCCCTGTTATGGAGTGTCGTAGCTTGAGAAGCTGATCCCTTTTTCCCGCCATCTCATACGTTCCCTGTATTTACGACTAAATTCTGGCATCCAGCACCATCACGGTAATATATTTCGAGTCTCTGCTCCAGCAGAGGCTGCCCTGTTCACCCCACACTATCCCCATATTGTCCCTGCACTGATGCCAATAGTATTCTTGCCGGGTAATCGGCATAGAGACACCTATGGCAGAAGATCGCACGGACGTTCTTATCATCGGCGCCGGAGCGTCCGGTGCTGCTATCGCCTGGAGCCTTGCAGAAACGCGCATGCGCATTGTCTGCCTGGAACAGGGCGACTGGATGAAACCCCACGACTATCCCAGCACGCATATGGATTGGGAAGCACGTGGCTGGGATGCTTTCAGCATTTCTCCTAACCGTCGCAGTCGTCGCACGGACTACCCGATCAATGACAGCAACTCTCCTATCGCCGTCGCGAACTTCAACGGCGTGGGCGGCGGTACCATTCTTTACGCGGGTCACTTACCTCGTTTCCACCCTTCAGATTTCAGAGTCCGCACCCTGGATGGGATCGCTGATGACTGGCCCATCGATTACGACACGCTGGCGCCCTACTACGACGAGAATGACCGCATGATGGGCGTGTCGGGTCTGTCAGGCGACCCTGCCTATCCGCCCAAACCACAGCTCATGCCCCCTCTGCCACTCGGCAAATCCGGTGACATGCTGGCCCGCGGATTCAACAGCATGGGGTGGCACTGGTGGCCATCCGACAGCGCTATCGCCACCGAGGCCTACGATGGCCGGGACAAGTGCATCAACCTGGGAGCCTGCGTCACCGGCTGTGCACAGGGTGCCAAGGCCAGCACCGACATCACCTACTGGCCACACGCAATCAGGGCCGGGGTGGAACTGCGGACCAGGGCCAGGGTGCGTGAGATTACCGTTCGTGCTGACGGCATGGCTGATGGCGCTATCTATGTTGACGAGGCTGGTGTCGACCAGGCAATCAAGGCTGAGGTCGTCATACTCGCCTGTAACGGGGTCGGTACACCCCGGCTCCTGCTCAATTCAACTTCCACGCTTTTTCCGGACGGTCTTGCCAACAGCAGCGGACTCGTCGGGAAGAACCTGATGTTCCATCCCTACGCCGCCATCCAGGGAATCATGCCCTCGGAAACCGATGGTGCCAAAGGACCCGGCAACTGTATCTGGAGTCAGGAATTCTATGAAACCGACGCCCGTCGCGGCTTTTTGAGGGGTTTTACTTACGAGATTATCCGGGGACGGCCACCTGTCAGTATAGCCATGGATACTATGCTGAGCGGCCGCGTCCCCTGGGGACATGAGCACCACAAGGCGGCGCGGGAAATCATCAATCACGTCACCGCCATGGTGGCAATCTGCGAGGACCTGCCCGAAGAGCACAACAGGGTCACACTGGATCCCGAACTGAAGGATGCCGACGGCATACCAGCGCCACGACTCGACTATACGCTCAGTGAAAACAGCCGCAGGATGCTGGACTTTTCGATCGCCCGTGCCACCGAGGTCATGGAGGCAGCAGGCGCCACCGAGGTTCAGTCTCACGCGCCCATTTCCGCTGGCGGCTGGCACCTGATGGGGACAGCCCGAATGGGTACCGACCCGGCCCGTTCGGTGGTGAACGAATGGGGTCGCTCACAT
>CAXPUI010000056.1:0-13814 GCA_964220205.1 Candidatus Allofontibacter communis
TGTTGTGATCAGCAATGAAGGGGTCGGTAACCGAGGCATACTCCTCATCCATCATTTCAGCCTGATACATAGCCTGAAGAAGAAAGCGCCGGGTTTTGCTCCTCGCAGCGGTTTTGCTGCTCATCCAATATTTCTGAGCAAACTGACCATCTCCATAGCCGTCATCGCGCAGTCTACCCCTTTGTTACCTGCCTTGGTTCCTGACCGCTCAACCGCCTGCTCAATGGTATCTGTCGTCAAAACGCCAAAAGCAACAGGGAGACCTTCTTCCAGCATAACCCGGGCAAGACCACTGGAACATTCGCCCGCGACATAGTCAAAGTGAGGAGTTCCGCCCCTGATCACGGCCCCAAGCGCTATGATGGCATCTACTTCACCTCGCTGCGCAACACGCTTCGCTGCAATCGGTAACTCATAGGCTCCCGGTACGCGAACAATCGTAATGTTAGCTTCCGGCACTCCATGGCGACGCAATGTATCAATCGCACCAGATTCAAGTCCGTCTACGATGGCGCTGTTAAAGCGTCCAACAACCAACGTAAACTTGGCTGTACTCGCAGAAAAATCGCCTTCAATTATTTTCGTCATATCGGGTTTACCTCACTTGCGCCCGGCTGGCAGAAATCCTTATATCTGGCCCAATCAGCCTGACATCATTCAGGGATAGGTCCAGCACATCACTCATTCTATCAATTTCCGGCAGATTCAGTAACGAGCGGCCTGCAGTACCGATCAACCTGGGTGCCACATAGATAATAAGCTCATCCACCAGTTTGCTGTTCAGCATCGCTCCGGCGAGCGTGGCCCCACACTCAAACAACACGACACTATGGCCCCTGTCTGCGAGAGTCCGAACAAAGCTCTCCAGACAGATCCTCCCCTGGTCCGCCGGCATCTCAAGGTAATTGCCTGGCCGGTCTGCAGATACCGAACCCTGCAGGCATACCTGTATGGTATTTGCATCTTTCAGTAGCCGGACATGCTCAGGCACTCTCAGGGTAGAGTCGAGAATGTAAATCGGTCGGTCAAGCGCGATGGCTTCTGCCCGGTGTTTCACGCCCGGCATTTCTGCCCGCACCCGTAAACTGGGGTCATCATCAATGACCGTCTGAGCACCGGTAACGATCGCCGCGCTCTCCGCTCGAAGTTTTTGCACGTCCGCCCTCGACTCCGGAGAGGTGATCCACCTGGATTCACCATTACCCAGGGCTATTTTCCCATCAAGGGTCATCGCAAGCTTCAGGCGAACGAATGGCTTGTCTTCAAGGTAACGTTTACGGTGTCCCTCAATTAATCGATCTGCCGATGCCGACGGCAACAGGTCAACCACAATACCGGCGTCTTTCATCTTTGTCAGACCCCGGCCCGCGTTCCTACCATCAGGGTCCTCGCAGGCAACCACCACCCTTGCAACGTCGGCTTTGATCAGTGCTTCGGCACAAGACGGCGTGCGACCATGGAAGGAACAGGGTTCCAGCGTGACATAAACTGTACTGCCTTTCGACGCTTCCCCAGCCTGAGCCAGCGCGTTCGCTTCAGCATGTCCCTCGCCAGACAAAACGTGATAACCCTCACCGACGACTTGCCCCCGCTGCACAATGACACAACCAACACAGGGATTGGGATGCGTGGTATACCGACCCAGCGCTCCCAGGCGTATCGCCTGAGCCATGAATCTCTGATCATCAAAGCTCATCTGTCTGCTTCTCGGCTTTGTGCTTGTCCATCGCTTCGATTTCTTTCTGAAACTCATTCACATCCTGGAAGGATCGATAAACAGAGGCAAATCTCACATAAGCAACATCATCCAGCTCTCTCAGTTCATCCATCACCAGTTCACCAACGACCCTGGTCTGCACCTCCCTCTCACCTGTGGCTCTGAGTCGATGCTTGATCCGGTCGAGGGTTGCTTCCATTTGCTCAAGTCCAACAGGCCTCTTCTCGAGGGCCCTTAGCAGACCGCTGCGCAGTTTATCCTCATCAAAGGGCTGCCGGGCCCCGTTCGACTTAATCACTCTGGGCAGGACCAGCTCTGCAGACTCAAAGGTTGTATATCTTTCTCCGCACTCCTGGCACTCCCGGCGTCGACGCACCTGACTGCCTTCACTGACCAGTCGTGAATCGATAACTTTCGTTTCGCTGTTAGAACAAAACGGACAGAACATAGAGCAACAGTTTTAGGGAGTCGCCGGTATTTTACGCTATTTGTGGCTTTACCGTGCTGCAGCAAACCATCACCTTAGATAGAATAGCGCCTTTCTCGAGAAGCGACGTTTCTATGGCTCAGTATGTTTACACCATGTCAGGAGTCGGCAAGGTGGTTCCCCCTAATCGAACTATCCTGAAAGACATCTCTCTTTCGTTCTTCCCGGGTGCGAAGATCGGCGTGCTCGGTCTGAATGGAGCCGGTAAATCTACTCTCCTGAAAATCATGGCTGGCCTGGACACCGAGATCCTCGGTGAAGCCAGACCGCAGCAGGACCTGAAAGTCGGTTACCTGCCACAGGAACCGCAGCTTGATCCAGACAAGGATGTTCGCGGCAATATCGAGGATGGACTGGGTGAGCTGTCATCGCTCCTCAATGAGTTCAATGCCATCTCCGACAAATTTGCAGAACCTATGTCTGACGACGAAATGGCGGAACTTCTCGATCGGCAGGGCGAGCTGCAGCTGAAAATCGACGCTATGGAAGGCTGGGACCTGGATAGAAAGATGGAAATTGCCAGCGACGCACTGCGCTTGCCTCCCTGGGACAGTAATGTCAGCCACCTTTCCGGTGGCGAACAACGTCGAGTCGCTCTCTGCCGTCTTTTGATGTCCAACCCCGATATGTTATTGCTGGACGAGCCCACCAACCATCTCGACGCAGAAAGCATCGCCTGGCTCGAAAGATTCCTGAAAGAATTTCCAGGGACGGTGGTCGCGATTACGCACGATCGCTATTTTCTCGATAACGCTGCAGGCTGGATTCTCGAGCTGGACCGCGGCTATGGCATCCCCTATGAAGGCAATTACTCTGCCTGGCTGGATGCGAAGGAAAAGCGTCTGGAAGCCGAAGAACGCCAGGAAGCGGCGCGCCAGAAATCAATCAAGGCTGAACTGGAATGGGTTCGAACCCAACCGAAAGCCCGGCAGGCCAAGAACAAAGCTCGCCTGGCGCGTTTCGACGAACTGAATTCGCAAGAATTCCAGACCCGCAACGAAACCCAGGAACTCTACATTCCCCCCGGCCCACGCCTCGGGGACCAGGTACTGGAGATCAATCATATTAAAAAGGGTTACGGCGACACCATGCTGATTGACGATCTGAGCTTCGTCGTTCCTAAAGGTGCTATCGTCGGCATCATCGGCGGTAACGGCGCTGGTAAATCGACACTTTTCAGGATGATCTGCGGTACCGAACAGCCAGACAGCGGCTCAATCACCATCGGCGATACCGTCACACTAGGATACGTCGATCAGAGCCGTGACAGCCTTGATGACAGCAAAACCGTCTGGGAGGAAATTTCAGAAGGTAACGAAATCATTCAGATCGGCAAGTATGAAACCCAGTCAAGAGGCTACGTCAGTCGCTTCAACTTCAAGGGAGCAGACCAGCAGAAGTATGTGAAGGATCTTTCAGGTGGCGAGCGCAATCGTGTTCACCTGGCCAAACTGCTGAAAACCGGGGCCAACTTTCTTCTCCTCGATGAACCAACCAATGACCTGGACGTTGAGACACTGAGAGCCCTGGAAGGCGCAATTGAGACCTTCCCTGGCAGCATGTTGATCATCTCGCACGATCGCTGGTTCCTGGATCGACTGGCTACCCACATACTGGCATTCGAGGGTGAAAGTCATGTTGAATTCTTTCCAGGAAATTACTCGGAGTATGAAGAAGACAGGATGCGGCGACTCGGTACCAGGGAGGTCGTGCCCACCCGTGTAAAGTACAAACGTCTCGCCTAGTCGGTAACCAGCTCTGGCAGGTGTCACTCACGGACCCCGGCTCAGATTGACATGGCGGCCAGCGCATCCTTTAGCGTCGCGACCGCCCTGACTTCCAGTCCTTCTATCGCTGCTTTAGGGCGATTGCCCTCGGGAACTATGGCAACCTTAAACCCATGCTTGGCGGCCTCCCGCAAACGCTCCTGCCCGTTCGGCACCGGACGTATCTCACCGGAGAGGCCTAACTCGCCGAAACAGACCAGGTCGGTCGACAGGGGACGGTTTCTGAAGGAGGATACAACGGCCATGATCAGGGCCAGATCACTGCTTGTCTCTTCGACCCGGATACCGCCAACCGCATTGACGAATACATCCTGGTCGCCGACTTGCAGCCCACCGTGGCGATGCAGGATGGCCAACAACATCGATAAGCGGTTTTGCTCAAACCCTACCGCCACGCGTCTTGGATTCCCCAGCGCGCTTTCATCAACGAGCGCCTGCACTTCCAACAGAAGTGGTCTGGTACCCTCCCAGACGACCATAACGATACTCCCAGGTGTCTCCTGCGCATTGCTCGAGAGAAAAATCGCCGATGGATTAGCCACTTCCTGCATGCCTTTTTCGGTCATGGCGAAAACACCCAACTCATTAATCGCCCCGAATCGGTTCTTGCCTGAACGGAGCGTGCGATACCGGGAATCACCCTCACCCTCAAGCATGATGAAGGTGTCAATCATGTGTTCAAGTATGCGTGGTCCCGCAAGATTGCCGTCTTTCGTAACATGGCCAACGAGGAAAAGAATCGTTCCTGTTTGCTTTGCCTGGCGGATCAAAGCAGCAGCGGATTCTCTGACCTGCGCCACCCCACCAGGTGCCGAGTCCACATCATCGCAATGCATGACCTGAATGGAATCGATAACCACGATTTTCGGTTTCAGGTCTTGCCAGGCTGCCAGCAATCGTTCACAACTCGTCTCGGACATCACCTCCAGTTCAGTCAGGGGCAATGCCAGTCGTTTTGCCCGCATGGCAACCTGGGAGAGGCTTTCCTCCCCCGTCACGTAGAGCGCTGAATGCTGCGCTGCCAACCGACACATCACCTGGACCAACAGTGTGCTCTTTCCCGCTCCCGGGTTCCCGCTGATCAGTACCGCGGAACCAGGGACCAGACCACCACCAAGTACCCGGTCCAATTCGCCGATGCCAGTGACCAGTCTTGGCTGTTCTTCCGCGGAGACCTCGCTAAGTTTTTTCGGTGGTTCTAATTGACCTGCATACCCAGCCTTTTTCTGCGGGGCAGCGTCAATCGAAAGGCTGGTGAGCGTATTCCAGGCCTTGCATTCAGCACATTGACCCTGCCACTTGGCGTATTCGGCACCACAGTCTGAACAGACAAACACCGTCTTGGACGACTTTCTGCTCATCGCCTGTCTCCCATGACAACCCGTCGGACCCTCGCGCTGATCCCCGTCATAAGTGTGTACGGTATTGTCCCTGCACTCCTGGCAACTTCCTCGATTGGCAAACCAGGACCCCAGAGAACAACATGTTCGCCGATTGGCGCCTGGTCGCCCGGTTCAAGACGCACACACAGAAGGTCCATCGAAACCCTGCCGACTATCTCCCGACGTTCCGAACCCAGCAATACCTCTGTGCCAACCCCGATCTCTCTTGGATAACCATCACCATACCCCGCAGCAATGACGGCTATTCGGGTATCGGCATCTGCTGTCCATATGCCGCCATAACCCACTGATGTTCCTGCCTTCACCTGGTGGACGGCAATAACAGGTGCGGTAAAGTGCATCGCAGGCGCCAGGCGAGGGTTTGGCTTTAAGTCCAGCATCGGTGAGGCACCATAAAGCATCAAACCGGGCCTTACCCAATCAAGGCTCGCTTCTTCATGAGCAATAATAGCGGCTGAATTCGCTGCGCTGAGCACGCTGAAAGCGGGGTGAGACTTCCTGAGAGTCTGACTCACAGCGTGCAGGCGTTGCAGCTGGTTAGCTGTTTCCTCTGAATCCGCATCATCCGCACAGGAAAAATGAGTCATCAGGCCCAGCATTTTCTGACCTGCTAATCGCTCAAATGCCCTTTCCAGATGCTCGGGTGCGAAACCGAGCCGACGCATACCGGTATCAACCTTGAGCCAGACGCTCCGTCTGGCGCCAGCTCTCGCCATGAGCTCAAGCTGTTCTTCCGTATGCACCACAACCTGGAGCTCATAAATGCTTGCAAGGTTAAGATCTTCCCGGTTCAGAATCCCATTCAGGACACAGATATCACTGTCGATTCCTGCCTCACGCAGACCTACCGCTTCATCAACACGACTGACAGCCAAGGCAGACGCAGACGCCAAGGTCCTTGCCACGGCAACATCACCATGACCATAGGCATCTGCCTTGATCACCGCCATCACCTGGCTGGCGGGAGCCAGCTCGCTGACCAGTTCAAAATTCTGCTGGATTGCGCTGAGATCCGTGAGGACAGTCGCCGGTTTACTGCTCACTGGTAAAAATCGTCGTAACCAACGGCCAGATCTTCGAATTTAGTGTACTGGCCGGCAAACGCTAACTTCTTCTTACCAATCGGGCCGTTTCGTTGTTTCAGGATGATCACTTCGGCAATACCCCTTTCTGCATCTTCGTGATAAACCTCATCACGATAGATCGCCATGATCACGTCGGCGTCCTGTTCAATTGCGCCCGACTCCCGCAGGTCTGACATCACAGGCCGTTTATCAGGACGCTGTTCGAGTCCTCGGTTCAACTGGGAACCGGCAATGACCGGGCAATCGAATTCTTTCGCGATAGCTTTGAGTGATCTGGATATCTCCGAAATCTCCCCGGCTCGATTCTCAACAGCCGTAGCTGTGCGCATAAGCTGCAGGTAGTCAATAACAAGCATACCCAGGCCACCATGCTCGCGAGCTACCCGTCGTGCTCTCGAGCGGATGTCCCCGGGGGTTAAAGCGGGGGTGTCGTCAATAAACAAGGGCTTGTCGCTCAGCAGGGTAACGGCAGATGTCAGCCTGGGCCAGTCATCATCGCCAAGCTGACCCGTACGTATCTTACTCTGATCAATGCGGCCCAAAGAGGAGAGCATTCTCAGCACCAGGGAATCAGAAGGCATCTCCATACTGAAAACAAGCACCGGTTGTCCACCCGAAATGACTGCACTTTCCGCCATATTCATCATAAAGGCGGTCTTACCCATTGAGGGTCGCCCTGCAACAATGATCAGGTCAGAGGATTGCAGCCCGGAAGTTATCTCATCAAGGTCTCGGAACCCTGTACTCACACCGGTTAGTGCTCCTTTGGTCTGGAAGAGCAGATCGATGCGATCCACGGCTTTGGTCAGCAGCGGTTTCACGGACTCTGGCCCACCGACGCTCGGCCGATCATCAGAAATTCGGAAAACCTTCGCCTCTGCTTCGTTGATCAGTTCCTCGCTGCTTCTGCCAGCAGGATTAAAACCGCTGTCCGCAATTTCATGGGCAACCGAGATAAGACCACGGATAGTCGCTCTCTCACGAACAATGGTGGCATAGGCGCTGATATTGGTAGTGGTAGGTATGCTGGAGGCCAGATCAGAGATAAACGCCAGACCGCCAACATTCTCGAGTTCACCGACTGCTTCAAGGGACTCAGAAATAGTAATGATATCGAGCGGCTGATTTCGCTCAACCAGGTCTGCCATGCAGCGGAATATTGTTCTGTGATCTGCCCGATAAAAGTCTTCTGCTGAAACGCGTTCAGACACTGAATCCCAGGCATTATCGTCCAGCATTAATCCGCCAAGAACAGAACGCTCTGCCTCGATATTGTGCGGCGGTAACTTTAAAGGGCTGGTGTCATCCAATCGATGATTCTTCTTCTCGAATCGGGGCCGATAGGTTAATGGCTTTAGGCCTCTGGCACCACCGACAATTTCAATACAGCATCAACTTCCGGGTGCAGATGAACATCAATATCGAATTCACCCAGCTCTCGAATAGGACCTTCGGGCATGCGGATCTCGCTCTTTTCAAGGGAGACCCCCTTGGCTTCAGCCGCTTCTGCGATGTCACGAACAGTCACAGATCCAAACAGCTTGCCTTCTTCACCTGCCTTGGTTTCGATGCTGACAGAGAGGGCATTAATCGTTTCAGCTCGGCCCTGCGCGTCGACCAGTTTTTCTCCGGCAAGCTTTTCAAGTTCTGCTCGTCGGGCCTCAAATACTTCGAGATTTTCGGCCGTCGCAGGGACTGCTTTTCTCTGCGGAATCAGGAAATTCCGGCCATACCCCGACTTGACGTTGACCTTTTCTCCAAGATCACCCAGCTTGGCAATGGTCTCAAGCAAAATAACTTCCATCTCTTAGTCCTTTTGAATAGGTTGTAATCGATTCCTGAGATTAACGGCACTATCGATTAATCCCAGAGAAATGAGGAACGGATAGGCAAACTGCCCGAACAACAACACCGTCATGTAAAAGCCAACTACCCATCGCCTGGACAACTGCCTGGCTGCTATAAGCCAGTGCACCAGGCCAAGCGCGACAATAACCAAGGGTACCGCCAACACCGGCAGCCATCTGCCAAACAGCTCATCCAGGCTGTAACAGACAATCAGAGCAACCAGCAGAATGCCACCTGCAGCGGGGGACAATCTGATGTGGTGGAATTCCTTCCTGAATCCACCAGGATTATAAAGAGCCGACTGGCACCAGCGGGCCAGCAGCAACATAGCTATCACGCCGTATGCCACCAGGATCATCACGGAGTTGCTGACCACCCTCTCGAGTTCAGTGGCTGTGAGGGCTTCAGGCAATTGCAATCTATCAAGGTAGATTGAATAAATGCTCATAAATTTTTCAAGCAGAAGCCATTCGAAGATCAGCGCGGCAAAAACGGAATAAACTACGGTGAACAGGAGTGCGATTTCCCATGAAATCGTTGCGCGTAATAGTCCAGCGACAAAAAATATACCGATCAGCGACAACAATGTAGGATCACCCACCATATAGGTCTGAACGCTGAACGGCAGCATCGTCCAGAGCAGGATTATGCTGCCAGCCATGACACCCTGCCGCAGACAGACAAGCGCCACAATGACGAGACTCAGCCATCCCAGCAGTGGCAGGACGCCAGCGATTAGGCTGGTGCCAATCGCATGTGTCCTGCTGCGCATGGCAAATTCAGCAATGGCCTGCATGATTCACGTTTACTAGTGGGCGTCTGTGTAAGGCAGCAATGAAAGATACCGGGCCCTCTTGACGGCTTTAGCCAGCTGCCGCTGGTACCTGGCTTTTGTCCCCGTAATACGCGATGGAACAATCTTGCCCGTCTCCGATATATAGGCTTTGAGCAGATCCAGATCCTTGTAATCTATCTCGGTGATGCCTTCTGCAGTGAATCGGCAGTATTTTCTTCTTCGGTAGAATCTTGACATGAATTACTCCTGGGTCTCGGCTGCCGGTTCTTCTGTCGGCGCGCTCGCTGCGGCTTCAGTTTCAGGCTCTCTGGCGGGGCGACTTTGCGCAGCCTCGTCCCGCTCTTTCTTTTCTTTGCTTTCTCGCTCGATCTTCATCAGCGGCGATTCTGCGGTATCAGCTTTCTTTCGCTTCATAACGAGGCTGCGAAGTACTGCATCATTGAATTTGAAGGCTGTCTCAATCTCTTCAAGCGTTTTCAGATCGCATTCTACGTTGAACAGCACGTAGTGAGCCTTGTGAATCTTGTTAATCGGGTAGGCGAGTTGTCGACGACCCCAGTTTTCAGTGCGGTGTATCTGTCCACCGCCCTGGGTAATAAGGCTGGAGTAACGGTCTATCATTCCTGGTACCTGCTCACTTTGATCAGGGTGCACCAGAAACACTATTTCATAATGTCTCATAGAGGCTCCTCTCGGGTTAATGCTACCTGCCGGAACGTCAATCTTCGGCTCCGCAGTGCAGCAAGGAGAAATTGGGACGCGGATTGTGCCTTCGCTGTCCGGCCTTGTCAAACTGAATTCAGGAAAGCGATCGCTGCCGGTGCACCTCGTACAGGCAAATGCCGGTTGCGACCGACACGTTCAGGCTGAGATCTGGCAGGGACATCGGGATGTCCACCAGATAGTCACAATGACTGGCTGTTTTGGGTCGCATGCCTTTGCCTTCGGCACCCATAACAACAGCGATAGGGCCAGTGAGGTCCAGGTTAACCAGCGATTGAGTGGCTTCAGAAACGCTGGTCCCCACAATCCAGATCCCCGCTCTCTTGAGACTATCAAGGCAGCGTGCAAGATTCGTCACCTGGAACACGGGCGTGATGCCCGCTGCGCCGCTCGCCGCCTTAACTGCGGCGGCAGACAATGGGGCCGACTTATCCTTGGACACAATCACACCATGTACACCAAAACTTGCCGCGCTTCTCAGGGCCGCCCCGAAATTACGGGGATCGGTAACCCCATCAAGGACCAGGAACTGCCAGACCGTGTCCTTCTTCTCCAACAGCTGTTTCAACTGCCCTTCCGAACGGAAGTTCACAGGCTCGGTTTCCAGCATCACGCCCTGATCAACCAACTCAGTCGTAAAGTCCTGCCGGACAACTGCGACCCCATTTATCTCTGCCAGTGCAATCACGTCTTGCTGCCGTTGACTTAGCCTGCCCTCACGGACGATCAATTTTCTGCCTGTACCCGCTTTCAGCGCGGCACTGACCGCGTGAATACCGACAACCCAATTATTCATCGCTGTCTTTTCCTGTGCTTGGGTCTGCGATTTCTGGAGCGCTCCTTGTTCGTTTTGGCTCCCCGGCCCGCGGTGCTCTTTCTCCGCAATGGTGTGTGGGTCAGCAGTTCAAGGTCCACCTTACGTTCATCAACATCAACGCGGGCCACCTGCACCGACACAACATCGCCGAGCGCGAAGCTGTTACGCTGTCTTTCACCAACAAGACTCTGGCTCTTCATATCGTAACGATAGAAGTCCTCGAGCAGAGCGCTGACATGAACCAGTCCTTCAGCGTACACACCTGACAGCTCTACAAAGAACCCGAACTTGGTCACGGACGATATGACCCCGTCAAAATCATCACCCACCCGATCAGAGAGATAAACACATTTGATCCATTCCAGTACGTCATAAACAGCCTCGTCAGCACGACGCTCAGTAAAGGAACTATGCTCTCCGGCCTGCAGCACAGACTCTGCATCATAGGGATAGTGCCTTTTCTGGGTAGACTTACCGATTTGTCGCACTCCCCTGACATCGGTTTTCCCGTGAATCAGCGACTTGATCAGACGATGCACCAGTAAATCCGGATATCGTCGGATAGGCGAGGTGAAGTGGGTGTAGTGACTGAAAGCCAAACCAAAATGACCGCGGTTTTCCGGCTGGTAAACCGCCTGTTGAAGTGAACGAAGCAGAGCGACCTGGAGTACACGGCCATTTTTCTTATCACGCAACGCTCTGGCCGCTCGCTGATAGTCCAGGGCTTCGCCGTTACCGAGCTCGATACCGAAACCCGCCAGGAAATCGCGAAGATAATCGACTTTTTCTGTTTCCGGCTCTTCGTGAACCCGGTAAAGACCCGGCAACTTGGACTGGGCAATCAGGCGCGCCGCGCACACATTCGCACATAACATCGCTTCTTCAATAACCCGATGAGCAAAATTGCGGTTAATCGGCCCAATTGACTTTACCGTACCATCCTCATCGAAGACGAATCCGACTTCCACCGTGTCGAATTCCAGGGCCCCACGCGTCTCACGATGGCTAGTTAGTATCGTCGCCAGATTCACGAGGGCGGTCAGGCTCTTCTGATGACGAGGAAATTCCTGAGACTCGATCCAGTTACCCACCTCCGTATAGGTCAAACGTTCTTTGGAGCAGATCACCGACTCGTAGAACTCATATCCGCTGATCCTGCCCTGGCTGGATATCGTCATATCACAGACCATGGCCAGCCGATCCACATCGGGTCTTAAGGAGCATAGACCATTACTGAGTTTCTCAGGCAGCATGGGTACAACATATTGCGGGAAGTACACTGACGTACCCCGTTCATAGGCATCGGCCTCCAGCGCAGAACCCGGTCGGACATAGTGACCCACATCAGCAATGGCAACGACCAATCGAAACCCACCATTACGCCGCCGCTCACAATAGACTGCGTCATCAAAATCTCGAGCTTCTTCTCCATCTATCGTCACCAGATCGAGGTCACGGAGGTCGACCCGGTTGCGCTTATGCTGCGCCCTGACGCTGATAGCGAGGTTGTCTGCTTCAGCGAGGGCATCATCAGAAAAGACACTGGGAATATCGTGATTGCGTAAAGCAATTTCGACCTCCATACCCGGAGTCAGATGCTCACCAAGAATCTCAATAATCTCGACTGTCGCAAGGCCATGCAGTGTCGGCTGCTGGTGGACCTTGCCAACAACGATCTGGCCTTCGACGAGTGAGTCGTTGTAGTGGTCAATCAGGATCTTATGGTCGATCCTCCGGTTCAGCGACTCCAGGAAAGGGGTCTTTTTCTCGAAATAGACTCGACCAACCAGCTCCGTCGTGTTGCTCTGGAGGACTTCAATAATTTCACCCTCTTCCCTGCCCCGACGATCGCGACCGCGAACTCGAACCAGCGCCCGGTCGCCATGAAAAACTGCCCGCATCTGCCTGTAAGACAGGAAAATATCATCACGCGATTCGTCGCAGACCAGGAAACCAAATCCGTCTGGGTGCGCAGAGATGAGCCCGGAGAAGAGCTCAACAGAACCAGCAAGCGCATAGACGTTACGCCTGTCAGCAACCAATTGCCCATCGCGCACCATCGCTTTCAGTCTCAGCTTGAATGCTTCACGGTCTCGTCGACTTTCCACATCGAGCTCTTTGGCCAGTCGTTTGAATGATACGGGCTCACCCAGCCGTTCCATGCAATTCAAGATTAACTCTCTACTTGCTATCGGATACTCGTACTTTCGTTTCTCCCGACGATACTGTGGGTCTCTCATAAAATATGATCAATAATTGACAGTCAGCAGCGCTAATTGTACCCTGCGCGTCCTCATGCCGAGGTGGTGAAATTGGTAGACACGCTAGCTTCAGGTGCTAGTGGGGGTAACCCCGTGGAGGTTCAAGTCCTCTCCTCGGCACCAACTTCCTAATGTTATTCAATCCGCGAAGGGACCCCTCCCTTTATTCCGCGGAACCGATGACATCTGGAAACCCGAGCCGTTGATCCGGGGATTACAAATTAACAGCACCGCTCAGGCGAATTTGTGTTCTAATACCAGACCGACAGGCTACTGTGAGTGTTGTGATGAAGAGAAACTTTCCTCTACAACATCCCGGCTTCACTCTCATCGAAATGATGATCGTTGTCGCCATCATCGGTGTACTCGCCGCTGTGGCCCTACCTGCTTACCAGAACTACATTCGAACAACCAACATGAGCAAGGTACTGGCGCATTGGGAGGAATCCAAGCGTCTAACGGAAACCACCTTCATAAAAGGTCACGTGCAGACCACATTGTATCAGACGGTTACGATTCCTACCGACGATGCAGGCTGGATACAGATTTTCAATTCAGGGAATCAGCCGGCACCCGGGGGTGGCAACGCGTTTATTTCCGGGGCCGGTGACGGCGCCATTGGCCCGAGTGGTGTAACGTACAGTGGCTCCTTTCCGACACCCGCGGAGATGGTGCTGGATTTGACCGCTTAGGAAGACCTTACTGCAACATCAATAACCATTACCGCTGCTTCGACGAACTAAACTACCTCAGCGATTCAAATGGATTGTTGATCGCAACTGTATGCACTCTGTCTGGTCCCGTTGACACGAAATCTATTCTGACATCGCATACTGCTTCGATTCTGTCGAGGTAAGCTCGTGCATTGACAGGCAATTCTTCAAGTGTCT
>CAXPUI010000057.1:0-15017 GCA_964220205.1 Candidatus Allofontibacter communis
TCAACCATGGGTGCGGAAGTCACGCTGGTTGAGATGATGGAGCAGATCCTACCGGCTGAGGATCCAGAAATTGCTGAACTGGCTCAGTCGGCCTTCGAGCAGTCGGGTATCCGGGTACTGACTGGTACCGCGGTGGAGTCCCTGAAAAAAACCAAGTCAGGATTGACAGCGACCATTGCCGGTGAGAGCAAACAGTTTGATGCCGCTATTCTATCCGTGGGTGTGTCCGGCAATATTGATGGCCTTGGACTCAGTGAACTGGGTGTCGCGGTAGACCGCAGTTTTGTCGTGGTCGATGAGGACCAGCGAACCAGCGTGCCAGGGATCTTTGCGATCGGTGATGTGGCCGGTGCTCCCTGTCTTGCTCATAAGGCGAGCCATGAAGGTGTCATAGCCGCTGAAATAATTGCTGGTTTACATCCCCACGCCTTGAATAAAGCTCGAATCCCCGGTTGTACTTATTCACATCCCCAGGTAGCCAGTATTGGTTTGACCGAGGCCGCCGCTGCTGCCCGCGGTGCTATTCGAGTCGGTAGATTCCCGCTGCTCGCCAACGGTAAAGCTGTTGCGATCAACGACGCAGAAGGCCTGATTAAAACGATATTTGATGCGGATACTGGTGAATTGCTTGGGGCACATATGGTGGGTCCGGGGGTCACCGAGATGATCCAGGGATTTGCTGTGGCGATAGGGCTGGAAACGACAGAGGCAGAGCTGATGAACACGATCTTCCCGCACCCGACCCTGTCGGAATCCATGCATGAAGCGGTACTTGCCGCCTATGACCGCACCATTAATTTCTAGGAGCCAGAATGACCTTTGCGAAACAGTTTGCCGCCGAGTACCCAGGTGAAGTTGCTATAAGGGATGAGCATCAGGCGCTGTCCTGGGATCAGGTGAATGATACCTTGAACCGTTGCGCTAACGGTCTGCAGGGCGCAGATCTCGGGCCAGATACGCGTATTGCGGTGTTTGCCGAAAACGGTGTTGAGACTGCCCTGGCTAACCTGGGCGGTCTGGTGGCAGGTGCCTCTGTGGTCCCGGTCAATTTTCATCTGACGGCCGAAGAAGTGGCCTACATCCTGTCGGATTCTGAAGCGCGGATTCTTTTCGTTGGCCCCGAGACAGCGGAGCGCGGCCTGGCAGCAGCAGCCGAGTCAAATGTGCACACCGTGATTGGCTGGGGCGACTCCGGTGCTGCTTTATCCTGGTCGGACTGGCTTGCTGGCGCTGGTGGTGATGAGCCTGATGAGACAGTGCCACCGAGACCTAACCTGCTTTATACATCCGGAACCACGGGGCGACCCAAGGGGACTGAACTGCCTCCAACGATGTTTGCGGGGGGCGACACGGTGGCCGAACACCTGGGCCGATTCAAGGCCGCCGCGCTGGAACGCTCCGGAGGGGTTCGTGGTCCGCAACTGGTGGTTGGTCCCATGTATCACACAGGACCGCTGTCAGCGACCCGACAGCTAATTGGCGGTATTCCCTCGGTGATCCTTGGGCGTTTCAACGCTGAAAACACTCTGGCAGCGATAGAAAAGCACAAAATTGTCTCGACCCTCATGGTCCCCACGCATTTCGTCAGGCTGCTGGCGCTGCCGGACGACGTCAAGGCTAACTATGATGTCTCTTCGATTGTTTCCATCAGCCACACAGGGGCGAAGTGTCCGGTTGATGTCAAGCGAGCCATGATTGAGTGGTTCGGTCCGGTTTTCATGGATGCTTACGGTGCCAGTGAAGTGGGAACAACCTGCCTGATTCATTCAGAGGAGTGGCTCAAATACCCGGGCTCGGTCGGCAAGGCGATTCCGCCGTTCACCGCAATGATTCTTGACGATAACGATAATGAACTGCCGCCAAACACGGAAGGCCGACTCTTCTTCAAGGATGCCACGGGACGAGGCGTGATCTATCACAACGATCCTGAGAAGTCCGCTGCGGCGCATATAGCCCCGGGCGTGTTCACGCTGGGTGAAATAGCCTATATGAATGAAGAGGGTTATGTCTTTATTACAGATCGATTCAGCGACATGGTTGTTTCCGGAGGGGTGAACATTTACCCGGCTGAGGCTGAACAGGTTCTTATCGATCACCCTGCTGTCCTGGATGTCGCCTGTATCGGTGTGCCGAACAAGGATATGGGAGAAGAGCTGAAGGCCCTGGTGATTCCTGCCCCGGATACAGATAGGCCTGATTCTGAAGTCTTGATAGCCTGGTGCCGGGAACGCCTGTCGCATTACAAGTGTCCCCGAAGTCTTGATTATGTTGATGACATCGGACGCAACACCATGGGTAAGGTCAACAAGAGAAAGTTACGTGCGCCTTACTGGGAAGGACAGTAATCAGGACCGTGTCAGCCTGAGAGCGGCGAACAATAAGAGCATGAGTACACCGTAACACGCACTACCGAAAATCAGGATAGTGTGATTGCTGGTCCAGTCGACAATCTGGCTGGTAACGAGAGGGCTGACAGCGGTGCCAATCGTCGCACCAAGTAATAGCAGAGAAACCAGACGTGCGGTTGGGACAGTCACCATCTCTGTGGCCAGTGAGAGCGTTGCTTTTAACAGCGATAAATTTGCAAAGCCCCACAGTAACGCCAGGACCAGCAAACCATCGATCGATGAATATAACCAGAGGGGTATGGAAAACAGCCATGTGGTAACGGTTGCGATTTTAACCAATCGTCGAACGCCTACCCGCATTACCCACCAGGCAACAAAAACCTGGGCCAGGAACATACCCAGCCAGAATTGTCCGACTAAACCACCGGCTTGAACCTCCGGCGCGCCCAACTGGGTGATAGCGTAGTTCGGCAGCCAGAACAGCATGGAATATTGTCCAAGCGTGTAGAGAAAAAGCGAGATGACGCACAGCCACACCGGCAGTGGCCAGGCGCCTCCTTCGTCCTTCAAGGCCTGGTCCTGTTCCACGGCAGGAAAACTTGAAAACAACGCGAGCAAAAAGGTTGCAACAGCGAACAGACCCAGCAACTGATAAGTCAAGCTCCAGCCGAGAGACCGGGTAACCAGGAAAGCGGCTACCCATGAAATCAGGAAACCTGCAACGCTGAAGCAGCCGTCGGTAATCACCAGCATAGATGCGCGGCGAGCCTCAGTGTATGACCGTGAGATGGTAATGGCAGCAGCTGCCAGACCAATGCCGCTGCCCAGGCCCACAAGCCCGAGAAGGTATCTAGCCGTATCCAGATCGTCAACGGCTCGTAAGGTGAAGAGAGCAGCGGCAATCAACCCGTAAATCACGACGAACAGTTTCTTTAGCCCGAGGTAGTCAAAGATGACGAGAGCGATGACTGCGCCAATAAAATTACCGCCTGTCAGCCAGCCAAACTGCCGAGTGACATCGGTTACCGTTTGGCCGAAGTGCTCAGCCATTGGTCCGCTGATAATGCCAATGGGGGCCAGCATTGCGGAGAGAATAAAGTAGGTGAGAAAGCTGACCGAAGTGATGCGGGAGAGGTTAGTCATGAGTCAGTTTACCGGCCAGAAGGTCTCTGCGGAAAGGTTCAATAAGCGACGGATGTCATCTGCGCGGTCCCGGGCCTTCTCGTAAACCGTCGCTTCGTTGACGCCGAGGACGAGTCCTTCGCTGACAACCTGATTTCCCTCGACATAAACATCCCGGACATGGCTGCCATTGATCGCGAACACCAAGTTTGAAATGAGGTTGTGAAGTGGCAGTCTGTTGACATCGACCAGGATAAAGTCCGCCCGTTTACCAGGTTCAAGGGCCCCCAGGTCCCGCCGACCAATCGCTTGAGCGCCATTGACGGTTGCCATCTCAAGGACGGTCTCGGGCGAGAGTGCTGCAGCGCTGCGACGACTTGAATTTTGCAGCAGGCAGGCTGTCTTCATTTCCGCGAACATGTCGTAACCATTGTTATTCAGGGCGCCGTCCGTACCGATACCAAGATTGATGCCTGCTGCCAGAACCTCCGGGACCGGGAGAATACCGGTTGCCATTTTCATATTGGCGACTGGACTGTGGGTCAGGTGAGTCCCGGTATCCCGAATGATTTCGATTTCAAGCGGGGAGACCTGGCAGCCGTTAATCAGTAGAACATTCTCCCCGAGTGCATGGTTGTCCCGGGACCACTCCGCCGGCCGCTGGCTGTAGCGGCTGGCAATGTAAGCAGCATCTTCTGCTTCGCTGCAGAAGTGATAGACAATCCCGATACCAAGGTTCTCGGCTTCCTGCTTTACAGCTCGATAGAAGTCCGGGTAATCCTTGTCTCCTGGTCGGCGCGGCACGTCCAGGCCGAACCACATTGAGACCAGTCCGGCCTGACTGCCGTGCCAGCGGCTCATAACCTCAAGCATCTCATCGAAAGGTTCCGTGGCCATCGCGAATCGACCCAGGACAGCTCTGATGCCAAGGCGGCCAACGCTCTCTGTCAAACTGGAGAAATCGTCACTGGGATCGACGTTAGGAGAGACAAAGCATGTTGTGCCATTTTTCAGCATCTCGATCATGCTCAGCTGGTTGGCCAGTACGGCATCTTCGGGGTCGCGGCGCAGCAGCCATGGATCAATAACCTCATCCAGGAAAGGCATCCAGTGGAGGCCGTCACCCAGGCCACGGAGCAGTGACTGATCTGCGTGGGCATGGGTGTCGATCAGACCGGGCAGTGCGATGCAGCCTCGGCCATCGATGATTTCGCAATCAGCAGGGAGATCAACAGCATTCCATTTATCGACCTTGGTCAGGACGCCGTTATCGAATGCGATAACGGCGTCACTCAGGATACGACGGTGGCTGTCCATGGTGACAGCAGTAATATTCCTTACTGCCTTCATACCCGGCATGTTACATGAGTGATGAAATCCGCTACAGTGGTGAGTAATCACTGAGGGTTTGATCATGATCGTTGGTATTCATCATGTGGCAATCGGGGTCAGCGATCTTGATGCTGCGATTGCGTTTTACACCGAAGGTTTCGGCATGCGGGTAGTACAACGCAGTGAATTTGATCGCAGGGAAAATGTTGATCGGGCCATCGGTCTGAAAGATGCCAAGGCCCGGATGGCCATGCTGGAAACCAGTAACGCGTTTATAGAACTCTGGGAATATCAAAATCCAGCACCGAGAGACTTGAGGTCTCTTCCCTCTGACCTGGGTTATCCCCACTTTGCGTGGCAGGTCGATGATATCCAGGCTGAGTATGATCGTCTCGGCAACCTTGGCATGACGTTCGTCGGTGAAGTGGTTCACTTCGGCGAAGCATCGTCTGCAATCTATGGTTGTGATCCATTTGGCAATATTATTGAACTCTACGAAATACACGCTGCGACGATGGCGCAACTGAAAAGACAGGAGTAAGCATGGCAGTTTCCTTTGATAACCAGGTTATCCTCGTCACGGGTGGGACCCGTGGCCTGGGCAGGGCATTCTCGGAATTAGCCGCCGCCGCAGGCGCAACCGTGGTGCTGAACAGTACAGGGAGCGACGATGGGGGTGCCACGCGGGCTATCAATGAGGCTGGTGGCCAGGCAGTGCATATGCCAGGCCTGGTCGAAGAACCAGAGGACCTGATCGAGAACATAGTTGACAGGCTTGGTCGGATTGATGCCGTCATTCACAACGCGGGTTTTGTGAGGGACAAAACCCTGCGCAAGATGAGTGATGAACAGTGGGATGACGTACTTGCCGTTCATCTCACTGCATCGTTCAGGCTCAGTCGGGCGGTCTGGCCTCATTTCGAAAACCAGGGTGGTGGCCGGATTGTGCTGATTTCGTCAGCATCCGGTCTTTACGGCAATTTTGGTCAAGCGAACTATGCGGCTGCCAAGATGGGTATGTATGGATTGGCGCGATCCATCGCGTGGGAGGGAGGACGCAGCAACATAAGCTGCAACTGTGTTTGCCCGGTTGGTGCGACCACGATGAATAGCGCGAATTGGTCCGATGAAGACAAGCGTATCCGCAAAGCCGAGTATGTCGCGCCGTTGGTGGTCTACCTGGCTCACCCGGATTGCCAGGAGTCGGGTAGCATTTTTGAGGCGTCAGCAGGCTCCTATAAGAAACTCCGATGGGAACGCACCGAGGGACTTAATCTCTTTCCCGAACAGGAGCCTGCCGATCTGGATGCCATCGCCGAAAACTGGGGAAAGATCGTTGATTTTTCAGCGACCGAACACCCGCTTCATATGGGTGATTCTCTTGAGCGTATGTATGCGAGATTCAAATAGGGAGAAATGATGGTGGGCGTAGAAGGATTGAGGATTGTTATAACCGGGGGCGCCGTCGGGATCGGTGCTGGAACGGCACGTCTAGCAGCGAGTCGCGGCGCATGTGTCATTGTGTCAGATGTAAACGACGAGGCTGGTGAGGCGTTGGTCGACGAGATTCAGGCTTCTGGTGGAAGAGCCATTTATTGTCACGCAGACGTAACTGAGGACAAAGAGGTGAGCGACCTAATGTCGAGGGCGGCTGACGCATTTGGAGGCATTGATGTATTGCACAATAATGCAGGTATCCATGAGAGTATGTTAACAACGGATTTGACACTGGAGACAATGACCCGCGATATTTTTGAACGTGTCATGAATATCAATGTAACGGGTGTATGGCTGTGTGCGAAGCATGCGCTCCCTTATCTTAAAGAGAGTCGATCCGCCTCGATCATTAACGCGGGTTCTACTAGTTCGATTTCAGGATATCCTCAGTGTCAGGCCTATGGCGCAAGCAAGGGTGCGGTGATGCAATTAACCAAAATGTTAGCGGTTGACCTGGCACCTCATGGGGTTCGCGTAAATTGTTATTGTCCCGGTTCCATTCACACTCAGATTGTCGATAAGTTTTTGGAGGCGGCGCCAGATCCAGAGTTGATGCTTAACACGATGACGTTAACCCATCTGATCCCGCGAATGGGACAACCCGCCGATGTTGCAGAGATAGTGTGTTTCCTTGCCAGTCCAGAGTCTTCTTTCGTGAATGGTGCAGTTTGGACCATCGATGGCGGCTCGTTGGCCTGGCGAGGTACGCATGACATGTTAGGTATGGAAGCCAGTTAGCTCATCATGGCTATCCCAGAGTTTACGAGTGATCTGACTGCTGATTGGTTCTCAAGCCTGCTTTCTGCAGCCGATACTCAGGTGCGGGTTCGATCAGTGAAAACGGAGCCCATCGGAGCTGGCTCGGGAATGATGAGTGTGGTTTATCGGGTTAGCCTTGATTACGAAGCAGGCAGTGGACCAAAAACATTAATCGTAAAACTGCCGACCGAGATGAGACAGAACCGGGAAATCGCTGTGCAGTTTGATAACTTCAGACGAGAAGTTGAGTTTTATCTTCAGGCTGCGAATCAGACTCCGATGCGTACCGCGCAGGTTTATCTTGCTGAAACAGATGGTCCGGACAAATTCATTTTGGTGCTCGAGGACCTGGGTGAGTGGGATCTCGGTAATCAGATTGTTGGCTGCTCTCTTGAGAAAACAGAGGCGGCTATAGATAGTTTGGCAACCCTGCATGGATCCTTTTGGAACAAGGTGGATGATGGCTCGATGGATTGGTTGCCCAATAACTTTCCATCGGTGCACTCTGATGGATTATTTGGCGGTACCGAAGCCTCTTGGGATAACTTTGCCGATGTCTTCTCTGATGTCCTGACTGATGAACTTCGAGATGCCAAACTTAAATATCTGCGAGGATTGCCAGATGTCCAGGGATGGATGAATCGTGGACCTCGAACTTTAGTCCATGGCGATTTCAGGCTGGACAATCTATTTTTCAAGAAAACAGGGTCCGAGTTTTCGGTAGCTTGTTGCGACTTTCAGGCTCCTGTACGGGGTAAAGGTATACAGGATGTTGCCTACTTTCTGAGTGGCAGTATCGAGACAGAACTGCGTCGTTTGCATGAGGAGGACCTGGTACGTCGCTGGTTAGAAAGTCTGAGATCAATGGGTGTCTCAGACTATTCGTATGAACAGGCGTTTCTGGATTATCGCAAAGGTATCCTGATGGTTTGGACCTATGCCGTCATTGTTGGCGGCGGTATGAGTGCTGAAAATGAAAGAGGCGATACCTGGGTGAGTGCAATGGTTGAGAGATCAGTAGCCTCGATGACAGATCTTGAGTGTCTATCATTGCTGGAATGACCGTTTATGCATGATTCCAAATCACTTGGTGAACAATTAAAGCATCGAACGCTGATTATGTTTGGTCTGCCCGAGTACGCGGTTTATCTCGGATCAATACCCGTGATCTTGTACTTGCCTTTTGTTTACTCAAAGGACTTCGGCCTGGACCTCGCACAAGTAGGTTTAATCCTCATGTTCGCTCGCATTTCAGATGTCGTGACGGACCCGCTTATCGGTTACCTCAGTGATCGAACCTCAGGTCGCTTTGGGCGGCGTAAGCCTTGGATCGCGGGTGGCGCTGTATTGATGATGATTTCGGCTTTTCAGCTGTTCAACCCAACTGTCCTGAATGAATTGCCGATAGGCAATCTATACCTGCTGGGTTGGTCAATATTGCTCTGGCTTGGCTGGACGATGATCAATATCCCTTATTATGCCTGGGGTGCCGAGCTTTCTGATAATTACTACGAACGCACGAGAATCACTGGTTGGCGACAGGCTTTTGGTTTTCTGGGTAACGTAAGTGTTCTTTCGGTGCCAGTCATTTCACAACATCTTTTTGACTATGGTGGCTTGCCAAGAGAGGGGCTGACAATCATCGGCTCTATGGCTCTTGTCGCTATTCCTGTCTTGATCACCATCACGTTGCTTAGTGTGCCAGAACGGGAAGCATATCCGAGGCCAAGATCGCCCATCCTCAAGAACGCAAAGATCATGCTGGGTAATGGCTCCTTTATGCTTTTGTTTTTTGGCTTCATGTTGATGTCGTTAGGAACCGGGTGGGGCTCTGCCACTTTTATGCTCTTTGCGGCATACGTTGTTGAAGCGGAAGAACACATACAGGAAATTTTGCTTGGCTACTACGGTGCGAATGTCATTGCACTGCCCTTGTGGGTCGCTTTGTCGGAGCGGATAGGTAAGAAACCAACCTGGCTGATAGGCGGCGCTCTTTTTGTGTTTATTACCCCGACTTTTCTTCTTTTGGGTCCCGGAGACCTTTGGGGCTTTTTTGCCTGTCTAGCGATATACGGTATCGCAGGAGGAAATTTCGGAGCGATTTCGATGTCAATGAAAGCCGATGTGATAGAGATCGCTTCAAGAAAGTCCTCTGAAAACATATCAGGTTCCTACATTGCGGTTTGGTCGCTTGGATCTAAACTTGTTGCGGCGCTGGCCCTGGGTACGGCTCTGCCGTTTTTGCAGTTCCTTGGTTTTGATCCGAATCAAACCAATGGTCCTGCGGAAATCGACGCCCTGCGTTGGGTCTATGTCCTGCCGCCTTGGCTTTTCTACGCAATAAGCGTTGTTATTCTTTGGCGTTATCCAATAACCGCAGAGCGTCTCGACCGACTCAAGGGAGCCTTTAAGCGTCGTGATGCAAGGAGAGCCTCGTTAGCCAGCGGAGGCTAGCTTAATTGATGCTTTCCCGAGGTTTTTGCCTTCGTAGAGCTGCTGAAAAACGGCAGGGAAGTCTGAAACATCCCCTTCTATCGTCCAGGAAGGGAGCTTTAATCGCCCGTCTTTTATCCAATCTGCCATTTTCGTGCGTGCCTCGGCGTAACGGTCTGCATAATCAAAAATAACAAAGCCCTGTAGCCTGGCTCGCATTGTGCCCAGCCAGATGTAATTGCTTGGTCCTTGCATTTCCTCGGCAGAATATTGTGATGTCGAACCGCAGAGAAGCACGATGCCACGCATGCCGATCAGTTTCAGGCTCTGATTCAGCAGGTCGCCGCCGACATTGTCGAAGATTACATCGAGCCTTTCCGGTGCTGCTCGCTCCAGTTGTTCAAACCAATCGCCATCTCTGTAGTTAATTGCCAAGTCGTAACCTAATTCGTCTTCCAACCAGGCACACTTTTCTGATGAACCAGTCAGACCGATTGTTCTGGCTCCTGCCATTTTGCAGAGTTGCCCTGCGATCGATCCGACGGCTCCTGCCGCACCATTGATTAATACTGTTTGCCCTGGTTGGGGCCGACATTCCTCCAGGATCGAAAAATAGGCTGTCAGACCAGAAACCCCGAAGCCGCCCAGCCATGCCTCGAGGGGGGCTTGATTGATATCGCATCGCTCAAGGCCGTCACCGTTGCTGATGGCAAAACGTTGAATTCCCAGAGAACCAAGAACATGATCACCAGGCGAATAATTTGTGTTTCTGGACTCGATGACACGTCCTGCCAGGGAACCGTGCACTAAATCGCCGGGTTTAACACGGAATAAAAATTCGTCACTGTCTCGAATGATCAACCTCAATGCGGCATCCACGCCCAAATAATGACTTTCTATCAGTAATTCACCATCACTAAGTGGCGGAATGTTGGTGTCACGAACGTCAAAGTCGTCGGGTCCCGCAATACCTGTTGGCACCCTCTTGAGGAAAAGCTGTCGATTGATTCTGTTTGTCGTCTCTGTCATTAGAATCTTTGAGAAAGAGCGGAGACTTGTCTCCGCTCACATTGGACCTTATAAGACTTACTGGAATCTCATGCCAAACTCAAAACCCCACAGAGCGGGAGCGCCGTACTGGGTGAAGTTCCATAGACCTCCAACGGAGTTGGCTGAAACACGATACTCTTCATCGGTAACGTTCTTGCCGAATAAGGTTGCGTAGTATCTGTCATCTTCGCTGGTGTAGGTGACGTTCACGTCAACCAGTGTTCTTGATTCTAGTTGAGTAAACGTAGGATGTCTGGCTACGCCTGTAGCAACGGCATTCGGGTCAAATGGGCTCATCTCGGCATCGTCCTGATAGTGTGCCGATAGATACCAGGTTAATGACGCGCCGCTTGCCAGAGGTTGGTAATAGGTCGCTTGGACACCTACCTGAAGCTCGGATGCAAAAGGAATATCCAGACTAGTCAAGTCAACGCCTTCGAAGTCGAATTCGTCATATTCGGCATCGAGATAGCCAATCGATCCTTTCAGAGTAAGCAGTTCAGAAACCAGCCCTGTGCTTTCGATCTCTATCCCCTGCGCACTAGATTCACCGGCATTCAATGTAATTGTCTCCTGGCCTTCGACACCGCTTATAGGATCGATGAAACGGAATACTTGGTTACGTTGCAGGTCTTCAAAATCGGTGAAGAAAACTGAGGCGTTAAAGCGCAGGACTCCGTCTAGTAAATCACCTTTGAAGCCAACCTCATAATTGATATTGGTCTCCGGATCGTAGGCGATACAAGTAGGTTGCTGAGAGCAGGTCTCGCTGAAGCCCCCCGCAAGGAATCCAGTGGCAACGCTCGCGTACCAAAGGTGATCATTGTCACTCTTATAGTCGAGTACGACACGCCAGGTGGTCTCGGTCCACTCCTCATCTGCATCGGCGACGAAGAAATACTGAGAAGCGGGTAGCACATTATCGCGCTGGTCGATTTGAGAACCCTCCAGCCCGGCGCGGCTTACAGAGGTAGAGCGAGCGTCAATACAGTTGCCCGCGGCATCGGTCAGGGCGTCTTGTGGTTCAGTGAATTGATTACAAGGACCACCACCACCAGTTGGTTTATAGAACTCTTTCTCATCTTTTGTGCTTCTGACGCCTAAAGTAAGGCTCCACTGATCATTTAACTGGTAGCTGCCATCCGCGTAAAAAGCCATGGACTCTCGGTCTTGCTGAACTTGGCCATGTCCTGGGTCCCCGGTGATGCCTCGAATATCCATATTCACGAAACCTCGATCATCGAAAAATGCTCCGCCGGATAGAACCGCAGGAAACAACGAGGATAATCCTACTGTGGCATAAGAACGAAAATCGAGCTCGTCAGAGATGTAAATTCCACCGACGACAAAATTTAATGGTCCATCCCACTCGGTGATCAATCTTATTTCTTGTTGGAATTGTTCTCGTTCGAGATTTCTTGTCGCGTCGAACAGCGACAAGAATGCCTCACCCGTATAGGTTGAGGGTAGAGTTTCTTCCTGCTCCCTATAACCTGTTATGGACTTAATCGTGAAATTGTCGAAAGACAACGATTGATTAAGATAGTAGCCATCGACATCAACCCGATGACCATCGCGGATATTGATGCCGTTACCTTGCTGTGTAACACCGGTGCTGAATGGGTCGTCGTGGCCTGCCGCTGCTATGCCAGGGAACCCGAGTAACTCGAAAAGAAAGCCTTCCCCAGCGGGCGTTTCATTGACCCCGGGTGGGGAGTCAGAGTCATCACGAACAGTTTCCCAAATGAAATAAGCTTCATAGCGGTCGCTGGGTTGCCAAAGTAGTTTTGCTTTAGCTGCAAATACATCTTTGCCGCCAAGGTTTTCCCCTGCACCGCTCGTGACAAGGCTCAGCTCTGGAGGAAGCATGTCAGGTGTAATGCCCAGTAGTCCATACAGGGGAGAGTTAGGAAACAAAGCGGTATCTTTATCGTTGAAATAGAATCCGTCCTCAACGGTCTGGGAGCCCGCAAACCTGAAGGATAGCTCGCCTGGAATAATAGGAGCATCGAAGCCGACTTGAATCTTGTAGTTATCAGACTCTGAACCGTAGCTGCTCATCGAAACGTTGACCGTTCCTCCAAACTCGTCCATATCTGGACGCTTTGACGTAATGGCGATGACGCCACCCGTTGAATTTTTGCCAAACAGCGTGCCTTGTGGGCCCCGATAGATTTCAACCTGCTCAAGGTCGAAAAGCTCGACGAATTGAGTTTGAACGTGATTCAGGGCGAAATCATCGATCAAAATCCCTACGCTCGGGTCTTGCGTCGTGAGGATAGAGATAGTCCCGGTCCCCCTGATGCCACCTGCCAGCGCATTAAACCCTGTCTGTAAGGTCAAATTCACGTTGGGCGACAGGTCTCCGACGGCCCTTATATCATTGCCGTGAGTTTGTGCGATGGCTTCCGCTGTTAATGTTGATATAGCGATGGGCGTGTCCTGCTGAGATACAGCCCGCTTGGTACCGGTTACGATAATTTCCTCTAACACTCGATCATCTGCAAATGCAGCGAGCGTAGGTACTAAAAACAGCCCACAAAAAACCGCGCTGAGCGTTCTCAATTGCCTAAACATAAGTCTCCCCTCGTTGTTGTCTTTTTTCGAAGCGTCAAACCTAATTAACCATACGCCGTTTTATTTGACTTTTGTAGTAGAGGGTATTTTGGGAAAAAGAGACGAACAACAAACACGTCGAGTTACTCCCTAACCACAGCAACTTATTAACTTTTGTGGTCTGCTTTACATTTGTGCAATATGAAAAAGCCGCCAATTAAAGAGCAGAGGTAAAATCATGAGCGATCTAACCAGTGACGAGATTAACGAACTTCGCGAGTTGCTTGAAATTGAAAAAATCAGGAAGTTGAAGCTGCTTTATGCTCATCTTATGGATAGCCATCAAATCGACGAGCTCGCGAATCTTTTTACCCTGGATGCAGTTTGTGAATTTGGTCCCGAGTACGGAAACTGGGAGGGTAGGGAAACGATTCGAACAAACTACCACGAGGTCTTCGATTCGTCTGAGCAGTTTGCTGCGATGCATCACCAGTGCAATCATTATGTTGACTTAACGGGACCAGATACAGCGACCGGTAGATCATACTTGCTTGATGTGGTGACGACTGTTGAATCAGACGAACAGCCGATCGTCTGGTTTGGCTTATATGATGAAGAGTATCAAAAGGTAGAGGGTCAGTGGCTGATCAGCAAGTGTTCCTTGCAGTTTCTGTGGCCTCAAAAGATGACAATGCCAAGTTTCGCAACGCCATATCCAACGATGAGGTAGGTCTTAATGTCTGAGCAGGAAAAAGCATCGGTGCCGCTTGACCCACGGGTCTTTGATTCAGAAGAATTCCAACGAGATCCGTTCCCTGTATATAGATCGTTACGGGACCACTATCCAATTTTTCATGATCGATTTCACAATCGATGGATCGTCTCGAGGTACGAAGACGTTGATGCCTGTTTTCAGGATAACGATAGTTTTGATCGTGCCATGTACCAGCCCGACGGACCTTATGAATTTGGCAAGCGACACGTATTTGGTCCCAATATCCTCGAGTAAGGAAACAGCGACGAACACAGGCGTCTTAGAAATATCGTCGCTGGTCAGTTTGTTGGTCAGAAGCTTCAGGACTTCTTGCCTATGATTGATCAGATATCGCTAGAGGTCATTGATCGTTTTATCGATGATGGTGAAGTCGAACTGGTCAGACAGTTCTCCAGTCAGGTCCCGATCAGGGTTATCTCAAATATGATGGCTTTGCCTCGAGAGGATGAAGACACGTTTGTTTCTTGGTACCAGGCCTTGATTGCAGGACTGGGCTTTGGAGGTGAGCACATGATGAGAGGCGTGCAGGCTCGAAACGAAATGTGGGATTACATTGACCCGTTAATTAAGGAGCGCTCAAAAAATCCAGGAGAAGATCTCTTGTCCCGGATATGTGTCTCTGAGGTAGATGGCAGTCGAATGACTGTTGAAGAGATCAAAGGCTTTGTCGCTCTATTACTCGCAGCCGGTGGTGATACCACTGATAAAGCAATTGCGAACATGTGGTACCACCTTCTATATACCCGCCCTGAGCAGATTCAGGATGTTGCGGAGAACCCCGATCTCTGGGAAAACGTCTTTGCGGAAATGATGCGTTACGACGCTGTTGTTCACGCCCAGTTCCGCTACACCACCCGTGAGGTTAAGTTGCACGATGAAGTCATCCCCAAGCGAGCCGGTGTGATTTTGTACCTGGGTGCGGGCAACCGTGACGAACGTGTGTTTGCTAACCCTGACGAATTTGATATCCACCGACAGGATCTTCATATGGGCAGAGAAAACAGGTCAGGTCGATATAAAGACGGGAAGGCTGGGCACCTTGGCTTCGGTATAGGGCAACATTTTTGTATGGGATACGCGATGGCACGTCAGGAGTCAGCGATCGCCTGTCGACGCCTGATGGACCGAATCAAGAATCCCCGACC
>CAXPUI010000058.1:0-6299 GCA_964220205.1 Candidatus Allofontibacter communis
CGCACCTCTGCCTACGCCGAAACCCAGAGCAAGATTCTTGAAACCGCACTGGCAGATACCCAGCGGGCCAGCAAGTTTGAAGATGCAGCACGTAAGGTGACAGAACATCTCAAGGGTAAAGTCCGCAACCTTGAGAAACAAATCGAAGCGTTCAAAAACGCCGAAAACCCTGCCGACGCCAGCAGTGAAAAGGCCTACACCTCAGCGATCCGCTCAAGCGCCCGACGTAAACCAAACGCCAGGACACGCAACACAACCGACGCATCAACAGGCATGCCGACCCCAAAATCAGATTTCGAGAACGTTAAGAACAGCACCGGAACCTCCAGAACCCGAAAAGCAGAAGCAGAAAATATCCCTCAGTATCGCATCGAAACCGACACAAGCGGTGCCAAACGCTACGAAAACTTCCTCTCCCGCCTCGGTACCCGTCTTCTCGATATTGAGGTGGCATTGCTCAACCAGGACTATGGGAAGATGACCAAGATCTGCCGATGGATCAGACGCTACAGCGCGTCTTCTGAGTTGAGCCCGATCCATCAATCCGCCAACAGCCTCCAATCAGCTATCGACAGCGAAGACGCAAAAAAGATAAGGACTCAGTTGGATCTGCTGATCGGCCTTTTCAGCCGGATCGAAATCGTGAATACCGGAACGTCCGGCTGACTCAGACTTTCATCAATTCAAGAACGCTTTGACGCAGCGCCATTTTGGTTTCGCGGTAACTCGTGGCGGGCAGCTTCGCAAACTCAGTGGTCAGTTGCAACGCAAGATCGTAACCTTCACCCTGCGGGACCAGGTGATCGATAAAACCCGCTTCCAGGGCCCCCTCGGGGTCGTAAATCTTGGAATGCAGAAGTGCTTCGACCTGGTGACCGGGATTCAAACGAGAGCGCATCGCCTCGAGAGCCCAACCTGTCAGGGGTACATTTAGAGCCACCTCGGTCATGCCAAACTTGTAAGGCCCAGATTCACCGATCCTGGCATCACAACCGGCAAGCCAGACAGGACCGATGGTAAAGGCATGCCCCTGGACCAGGCCGACGACGGGAATCGGACTGCCATAAATCTCCTTCGCCAGCCGACCGCCTCGAAGCCCCAGCTCAACGGAAGCAGCCGGATCATCACCCGTCATCACAGCGATATCATACCCCGCACAGAAACTACCTTCCCTGCCCTTAAGCAGGATCGCCCTGGCACGGCTCTGTGCTTCTTCCCAGACCGATTCAAGATGATCGAGAACCGAATGATTGATGACATTTCTATTACCGTCATCAATCACGATAACCGCAATATCCTCATTAATTTCAAGGGAGACTGTCATCTTACTGTATCGAATTCTTCAGGTTTTCGTTTGAAGCGATAGTCGAACCGCTGCGGGCGGTGCGCGCCTTTCGCTCTTCGCTCCACTGATCAATCTCTTCTTTCGGGACTCCGTAGCCCAGTCCTCTTTCCACGCCCGGCCTGGCACGAACCCGATCTACCCACTCCATAACCCGGGGCCAGGTAGTGATATTCACCTTGCTCCATTTCCAGCCTCTGATCCAGGGATAAAGCGCAATGTCAGCGATAGTGAACGCATCACCACACACCCAGGGGTTCTCGCCCAGTTTTCGATCAAGGACGCCGACCAACCGTAAGGCTTCATTGTTAAAACGTTCTATAGGATGACGTTTTTCCTCGACCGGCACGTCTTCCATATAACGGGTATAACTCAATTTGTTGCCGAAGATAGGGCCGACATTCGCTGCCTGCCAATATACCCAGGGCAGGACATCCCATTTCCCGCCATCGAGGGGTAAAAGACTGGACGGGAACTTCTCTCCCAGATAATGGAGGATGGCGCAGCTTTCGATAATATCCAGATCGCCATCACGCAGTGTAGGTATCTTGCTGTTCGGGTTTCTTTCGACGAAATCATCCGCGAACTGCTCGCCTTTCATCAGGTCGATGACCCGGATATCAACCTCGCCTGTATCAATACCTGCTTCGATCAGTTCCTCGAGCATAATCGAGACCTTCCAACCATTGGGAGTTGGAGACGTCCACAATTCCATCATTAATCACCCACCAAGCCTAAAACAGCAATTTAACGGGCTCTCTGTTGTTGATGTCAACTAGAGCAGCCACTCACCTTCCGCTATCAGCCTGACTTTTCCACCCACTTCAATCCTGTAGTCGGGAACATTTTTGTCCGCTGAAATATAGAGCTGAGATGGACGATTAATCTCGTATCCCTGGCCCACAGTGACCCTGACCTCCGGGTCACCGAAGAAAAGGTGCTCTGCCAGGTAAGCCGCCAGGCAACCATTGGCACTGCCAGTGGCGGGGTCTTCGGTGACGCCCAGTTCAACGGCAAACATTCTCGCCTGAATCGCCTGGCTTTTCTCATAGCCCCCCGGGCAGAACAGAAAAAAAGCCGCCGCCAACTCACCGGAATGAGGCGCAACCGCCTGCTTCAAAGCGGCATAGCTCCGCAGCGGTACGAGGAGAAACTCCAGGCCGGTCGATACCCGCTGGCAGGGGAATCGCAGGTCCAACTGGTCAACATCAAGGCCCAGTTCCCTGGCCACGACTTCCGGTGCTATTTCCTCACGAAATTCAGGTCGGTTCTGCCGCATCCATAGCACGTCAGCATCATCGAATCGGACCGTTATTGGACCGACACCCAGGTTGAGAGTAACCACGGCTGGCTGCGTTGAGTTAACGACATGACGAAGCAGGTAGCTTGTACCGAGTGTTGGATGTCCCGCAAAAGGCACTTCACTGGCAGGGGTAAAAATCCTGACGTCATAACCTTCATGCTGCGAGCCCCCAGTGATGAACGTGGTTTCCGGAAAGTTGAACGCCCTCGCGATCTTCTGCATTTCTCCCGAATCCAGATCACCGGCATCTGGCAGGGTAGCGAGCTGGTTACCCCCATAAGCGTTTTCTGAAAACACTTCCGTGATGTAAAACTGTCTCCTCACGATCTCCTCGCGAATTTCTCACATTCTTCTAAAGAATCACGAGGGTGTGAAAAAGGGTCGATCACCCTGCACTGTCACCCTGACACCGCTTCTGGTTTCCGGATAGTAGTCCCAGAGCGCGTGATGCTGCGTGCAGCGATTGTCCCACAGGGCAACCGAATTTTCCTGCCACTTGAAGCGGCAATGAAACTCCGGTCGTCTGGTCTGCTCAAACAACATGTCGAGCAAGGCTCGGCTTTCCGGCGGAGTCATGCCGACAATCCGCCGGGTAAACCCACGATTAACGAACAACGCCTGCCGAGCGGTCACCGGATGAGTCCGCACCACAGGGTGGACAGCCTCCGGAGTCTGCCGCTGCGGGTCATGGTCACCATAAAATCCCTGATAGCTCATATGGTGCAACGCCTGCAGTCCGTTCAACTGTTCCTGCATCACTGAACTCAGGCTTTCGTAGACAGCGTACATGTTCGCCCACAACGTATCGCCCCCCTGACTGGGCACAGTGTGCAACCGGAGAATACTGGCCATGGGCGGTTCTTGATCTGCGGAAACATCAGAATGCCAGACATCGCCATTGTTTCGCTTCGAATCTTTATCGGCATGGATCTTCATGAGGGCCGGATTACCGTCTACGTAGGGTGCAGCCGGATGGATGTGCAGCTCGCCAAACCGCTTGCCAAGCGCAAGCTGCTCCTGCGGACTCAACGCCTGGTCCCTGAAAAACAGGACCAGGTGCTCCATCCACAACTCGTGAATGGTGTGGAAAAGTGCATCGTCCCGGACCACGTCAGACAGCTGAACTCCCTGCACGGTCGCGCCGATCACCGGGGTCAAAGTCTCTACTTTCATTGCTCTATAATACCCGCTTTACTGTCGAATAATCGCCTATGGACGAATTAGAACAAGAAGCACGGATCAATACGTCTGCCGTGTACCGGTTGATATCCCTGCAAGGCTGGGATGACCTGGTTGGCACACACGTTTCTGCCAGGATTCCCGGCCCGGAACCCCGGTTTCTTCTCAACCCCTATGGCATGCTGTTCGAGGAAATCACCGCCAGCAGTCTCCTGTCTGTAAAGCTGGATGGGCGGCAGCTAACGGACAGCCCCTATACCTATAATCGAGCCGGCTTTACGATCCACAGTGCCGTGCATATGCACCGCCACGATGCCGAGTACGTCATACACCTGCACACCGACTATGGCGTTGCTGTCAGCTGCCAGAAAGATGGCCTGAAACCCATGAACCAGACGGCCATCGCCATCCACGCTGACCTCGCCTATCACGACTATGAAGGTGTTGCGACGAATCTCGGAGAGCGTGAACGCCTGGTAAGGGACCTGGGCCAGAAGAATGCCATGATCCTCCGCAATCACGGCACTATGGCCTGTGGCCCCAACGCAGGCGGTGCGTGGCAGGCAATTTTCCGCCTGGAGCGGGCTTGCAAGTACCAGATCCTGGCAGAATCCGGCGGTGCCCAGATCAATCAACTGTCCGATGACATCATCCAGTCAAGGCAGGATATCTCCTCTACCGCCACACTAAAAAAGCGAGGTGAATTTATCTGGCCGGCTCTGCTGCGCAAACTCGACCGAATCGACAGCTCCTATCGGGAATAACATGCTGACAGCTGGACGGGGGGCTTTCTAGTCTGTCCGCCGAAAAGGCCCATGCTCGGCGATGTAGTCAATCTCTTCATCAACGTACCGTCGCTCGTCTGAAAGAAAATTGTCTACGGCATCCCGGAAGGAGTCATTAGCTATCCAGTGCGCACTGTAGGTGTGTGTCGGCATGTAACCCCGAGCCAGCTTATGCTGCCCCTGGGCGCCCGCCTCTACACGCTGCATGCCACGCTCAATTGCAAACTGGATTGCCTGGTAGTAACAGACCTCAAAGTGCAGAAAAGGGTGATGCTCAATACAACCCCAGTTTCTGCAAAACAGGCAATCGCCACCGATAAAGTTGATAGCCCCTGCAATGTACTGATCATCCCTGCGACACATGATAAGCAGTACATCATCGGGCATGGTCTGGCCAATGATCGAAAAGAACTCACGCGTCAGATAAGGCGTACCCCACTTGCGATTACCGGTATCAGTGTAGAATCGGTAGAAAGCATCCCAATGCTCTTCACGTATCCTGTCCCCCGTCAGTTGTTCAATCTCAACACCCGCCGCCACCGATTCCCGTCTTTCCCGTCTTATGTTCTTGCGTTTTTTCTATGACAGAGCAGACAGGAAGTCATCGAAACTGCCATAGCCATCGTTTTGCCAATGAAACTGGTTGTGGGTCCTCTGGAGGAATCCCATTCCACCCATCAACTGCCATTGCGCCTTGTCAGCGAACGTTACATGGACTGAAGAGACATCCATCTTTTCCGCAACCTGCATCATCCCCGACAGTAGATATTTTTCGAGATCAGGATCGTCTATATCTGGCCGGGTCAAAAGCCGTCGGCCCGTCGCGGGCGTGAAGGGTACGGAACACTGAAGTTTCGGATAGTAACGACCACCGGCTCGTTCAAACGCATCGGCCCAGGAGTAATCGAAGACATACTCTCCCTGAGAGTGGTTCTTCAGGTACATAGGCAACACACCTACAACCTGGTCGGCGTCTTCTAGACAAAGATGATAGGGGCCCCAGCCGGTCCTCGGGTCAGCAGAGCCACTTTTTTCTAGGGCACTCAGAACAGCATCGGAAAGGAAAGGATCATAGGCCAGCGCGCAATCAATGCCAGCCCTCGCTGGATTCGCACACCTGTCCCAGTGTTCCTCGCCAATTTCATCGATGCCAGCGCAGGCCTTTAGTGTGTAACTACCCGTGATGACTCCACCTGCCTGTTTTCTTTCGCGACTGTAACCCTATCTCTAACATCGGCCAGCAGTCGCTCGGCACCATAAATGATCCCGTGCTTAGCGGTGTAACGAACACCTCCGATCCGTTCCTGGCGTTGCTTACCCCGGTTCAACAGCATATGCCCCGTATCATCAGGCCTCAGGAGTCGCCGATGCAGGAGCCGGTAAAGGGATACCATATATCGCAGCAAGCCAACCCCCCCTTTTCACCAGGCCTACTTGCATGCAAGGCCCCGACCAACAGAAACCAACCAACAATGATGTCTCTCAACATCGTGGTCGCTAGAGCATCTCTCCTGCGACCAGTTCCAAGGCTTCAACCTGACCAGCGCCAAGCAACATACTGCCTATCTTGCCGTCAGCATCTGCCTGCTTCCAAGCCTGCAATCGCTCCTTGATGCGCTCCGCCGGGCCCACAAGGTGACAGGCATCGACCAGTTCAGATCGGAAGAGCACACGTCTGAACTCCAGTCAC
>CAXPUI010000059.1:0-5513 GCA_964220205.1 Candidatus Allofontibacter communis
ACCGCATCAGCGCTTGAGTCGATGTTCGGGATTGCGACCTGGCAGGGGCCGGCCATGATGAGCCTGACGGGGCCGGAGAATTTTGATGCCATGATCAGGCTGACAAGCCCCAGTGGCCTGGTCAGCAACACCAACTGTGTCCGCCAGTCTGCGGTGCACATGGTCCAGGGAGATGGCAGCTCATTTATTCGCTTTATCAATCGGGGTGATCAGACCATCAGCGATATCCGCGGCACCCTTTATGATGAAGCTGGTTGGGTCCTGGGTGATGCAGATGTGCCTCTGATCAGCACGCTGGCGCCGGGGGAGCAAAGGTTCCTCAATAACAACGATCTTTCATCGCTGTTTAATGTCAGCTGGCTCGGTTCTGCCTCGCTGGTGGTCGAGGGTACTGGTGACGAGAATCTCTACCTGCTTAACCTCAACCAGGTTGAGGATTCAACGTTCTTTAACTTTTCCTGTTTCGAGAACTCAGATCGCGCTGATGTAGTATCTGCGCAGGGTTTTTACGATGAATTTATTGCTGACCCTGTTGTCGGGGCCCATTGCCTGGAATGTCATCAGGCAAACGGGGATGCGGGTGAAAGCGCTCTGGTTTTCGAGTCAGATCACTTCGACGCCCTGGCAAGTTACATCGCTGATACGGACGATGGTCTTCTGGCCAATCTTCAGGATTCGACGCACAGTGGCTTGATGCTGGCGAGCAGTTCCTACCAGGATCTAGTCAGTTTTCTCAGGCTGCTCAACGTGGATGTCAGCCCAAGCCTGAGTGCCGGTATTATTCGCGTGACGAGTGTCCCTGGCCTGGTCGGCTCGGTTAGCAACAATACGGGGCATCCGGAATTCCTGAGTCCCCATGCGAACCCGATAATCAGCGCGGGCGGATACATTTATGTGACAAATACACCGGCGGATACGGTTGATGTCATCGATCCCTGGGCCCGTTCAGTCGTGCAGCGGATAAACGTTGGTATCGATCCGGTCGGGCTGGCCCTGCATCCACAAGGTCACGAACTGTGGGTCACTAATCATGTTTCCGATTCCGTCAGCGTGATTGATGTGGCACCAGCCAGCCCCACTTATCACCAGGTAACGGCGACTATCCAGGCACTGATGGACGATTCGCTGGTCACCCAATTTGATGAGCCGGTCGGTATTGCGTTTGCGGACTCCGGCAAAGCTTTCGTTGCGCTGGGACCGGCTAACGAGGTAGCGGTTATAGAAGATTACGAAGTCAGTGATCGCCTGTCGATCGCGGCCCAGGATCCCAGGGCCCTGGCCGTACAGGGTAACCGGCTGTATGTCATTCCGTTCGAGTCCAACAACCGGACCCAGCTGTCGGGTTGTACTTTTACCGGTATTGACGGGGACATCTGTACCTTCAATGCAGTGGAACATGTTTTCAACAATAACAATGTGCTGTCCACCAACTATGATGCGGATATTGTGGTCAACCCGGCATTACCGGACCGCGATCTGTTCGTTTTCGATACCGAGACAGGCGAACAGATAGACGTGATAGAAGGTCTGGGAACGCTGCTTTATGGCATCGCGGTTGACAGCGAGCACCGGGTTTTTGTTGCCCAGGCGGATGCCCGGAACGATGCTAACGGGCGAGCGGGTACGTTAAAGCATGGTCTTGCAGAGATGGAAAACCGGGCTTTTCTTAACCAGGTGACCCGGGTCAGCTGCCAGGAATCCTGCGATATTCCCACCCGGCTGGATCTCGAGCCCTTACCGCCAGAACATCCTGCAGCGGGCGATGCCCTGGCAACCCCCTATGCCATTGAGTTGTCTGCCGACGCGCAGACATTGTTTGTCACTGCGGCTGGTTCGAACAAGCTGTTCACATTGAATCCCGAGACGGGTGCGGTACTCGGGCGCGTTGATACGGGGTCTGTACCCCGTGGTATTGCGCTCACAGAAGACAATGAAGCCTTTGTTCTGAACGCCGTGGATAATTCTGTCACCGTGGTTGATGTGACCCGTTCGGATGCCATGCAGGTCCGTAGAACCATCGGCCTGGTTGATCCCCGTGACCCGGAAATCAAGGCAGGGCGACGCCTCTTCAATGATGCAGGCATGTCGACAACGGGCACATTTTCCTGCGAAAGCTGTCATCCTGATGGCCATACGGATCAGCTTATCTGGGTGCTTGAGACGCCAATCTGTGATGTGGATGGATGCACGCAGATCCCCCCCCGCCTGACGATGCCGGTCAGGGGCGCGAGGGATACGGGGCCTTATCACTGGGATGGTATTCCCGGAGATCCGTTCGGTGGCATTAACACGGCGTCAATCAATGCTGACGTAGAGCCCAATTGCCATGAAAATGATCCTGAAGCATGTGCTCGTGTTCTGGTCGACGGTAGTCTCGCGACGACCATGTGCGAGGTGGGTAATTGTGCGCTGAATATCGACGGTCAGCCGGGTGCATTCGATGATGCGGACCGACAACTGCTGTCCCGTTTCGTCTTGAGTATCCCCTATCCACCCGCTCCGGAACGGTCTTTTGACAATGTCTTGTCACCTGCTGCTCAGCAGGGCTTTTTCAACTTCAGTTTTGTTAACAATGCCGGTGGCATGGCCACGGGAGCGCAGACCTGCGGCGACTGTCACAAGATGCCCTACCTGGTCAGCACGAACACGCCGGGGACGGGAATGGATGCACCGACTTGGCGAGGTGCTTATGATCGATGGATGATTCTGCCGCAGGGTCGATTGAATATTATCGATCTGCTGAATCTCGCTGGTGTCAGCGACCGATTCCCCGAGAGAGATATCTGGTCACTGGCAGGATCAACCGATGAAAACTGGCGCATGGTACTCGAAGGCAGCACGGGATATTCCGGTGCTTTCGGCAGGCAGTTGAGTCTGACCAGTCGAACGGCTGACAGCAGTCATACCCTGAGCCTCCTGGACGCTCTGGAGCAGCAGGCCGGTGATGAAGCGATTCTATTGCAGGCCGAGGGGATCCTGATTGATGGTGAGGGTCGTCGTTTTCTTGCACTTGAGTTCGCTGACGGAACGTACCGGGAGCGTGATGGAACGAGTTATTTCGAGCGTAGTGAACTGCTTGACCTGGCCCGCGACGAGCGCCTGGTGTTGACGTTAACTGGCAGGGTCGGAGAGAAAGTCGGTTACGATGACCCGCAACACGCAGTCTGGCCAGAAGGCCATATTGGTCTGCAGACCAGGAATGTTGACCTGCCTTTCCTGACCGATGACCGCGCTCTGACGTTCAACGCCCGGCATGTCACTGATGGTGCGCTGGTTTTCGTGGATGGCAAAAAAGTTGAGGCCGACATCGATTGTATAGCTGGCAGTCTGCCGGCTTGTGATGATGAGCTGGTCCGGGTGGTGCTGGGTTCGGTGCCTCAGCCCGGTGGGCTGCATTTTCTGCAGCTTAAGAATGACTCGGGTTTATTCAGCAACGATATGATGTTTTATGTTGAGCAACTGGCCGCACCACCAAGGACAGGTAACCTGATTGAAAGTGGCGGTACCTTCAGTGATGGATTTGATGAGCACTGGAATACCGTCGAACTGGTTTCCGATTCAATCAGTGTTGTTGGTGGTGAGGTCCTGGTCGCTGTGCGTGAACAGTCGTCGGACCCATGGAGAGCCCAGTTGAGCCACTCGGTTATGGTTCAACAGGGACAACAATATACGATATGCTACGACGCGAGGGCTGAAGGTCCCCGGGTCATGACGGCGTATGTTGATACCAACCTGGATGAATATGGAAACCTCTCGGGGGGACAGTTTCGCGCAGACCTGACGGCGAGTTCCCAGACCTTCTCTCACACATTTATGGCCTTCGCAACGGATCTGCGAGCCCGTGTTGCTTTTGACTTTGCACAGAGCGCGCTTGATGTCCGAATTGACAATATTGGCCTCTACGAGGGCGACAGCTGCGGATCACCCTAGTGATGATGCAGATAACGTTTGCTTGGGCGGCGTGTCTACCACCGCCTTTTCATACTATTTCTTGCAGCCGAGCAGGCTGGAAGATACTTCTCATTTTAATTTCGACCCGCTAAGGAAATTCATGTGAAAGCTTCAGATTTGTTTGTCGAGGCCCTGGAAACAGAAGGGGTAGAGTATGTTTTTGGTATTCCCGGAGAAGAGAACCTGGATTTTCTTGACAGCCTGTCGCGGTCGGAAAAGGTCAGGCTTATTCTGACCCGGCATGAGCAGGCTGCTGGTTTCATGGCTGCTACCTATGGCCGGTTTACCGGCAGGACCGGCGTTTGTCTGTCCACGCTTGGTCCGGGAGCGACCAATTTTGTGACGGCTGCAGCGTACGCTCAACTGGGTGGTATGCCCATGTTGATGATCACGGGCCAGAAGCCGGTCAAAAAGTCGAAGCAGGGCAGGTTCCAGATACTTGATGTCGTTGACATGATGGGGCCGATCACCAAGTACACTCACCAGATAGTCGCTGGCGACAACATCCCGAGCCGAATCCGCGAAGCCTTCCGCCTGGCAGAAGATGAGAAGCCAGGTGCCGTGCATCTGGAATTGCCGGAAGACATCGCAGATGAGGACACGGATGCTGTGCCGATTGAGCCGAGTCCGACCCGACGTCCGGTAGCAGAAGCCAAGGCTGTCGCGGCAGCAGTTCGCGCGATCAGCGAGGCGCGCTCACCGATCCTGGTTATTGGTGCAGGTGCCAATCGTAAGCTGACAGGACGCATGCTGACTGAGATGGTTGATCGCTTAGGCATTCCCTTTGTCACCACGCAGTTGGGCAAGGGAGTGGTTGATGAGGAACATGATCTCTTTATGGGTAACGCGGCTCTCAGTGCTGGTGATTTTGTTCATCGGGTCATTGAGGCGGCAGACCTGATTATCAATGTCGGGCATGACGTGATAGAGAAACCACCCTTCTTCATGAGTGAAGGCGGGACGCAGGTCATTCATGTTTCATTCAATAGAGCCGAAGTTGATCCCGTCTATTTTCCGCAGGTTGAGGTAATCGGCGATATCGGCAACGCTATCTGGCAGATCAAGGAGTCGCTGACGCCGTCGGCAAATTGGGATTTCAGCAGGATGCTGGAAATCAAGGCGCATCAGGTGGAGAACCTCAAGGAGGGTGAGGACGATCCGCGTTTTCCCGTACTGCCCCAGCGCCTTGTCCGCGATGTGCGTCAGGCCATGCCAAGAGACGGGATTATCTGCCTGGATAATGGTGTCTATAAAATCTGGTTTGCGCGGAATTATCCGGCCAACGAGCCCAATACCGTCCTGCTCGACAATGCGCTCGCGACCATGGGCGCTGGTCTGCCTTCTGCGATGGGGGCGTGCCTGGTGCATCCAGAGAAGAAGATTATGGCTATCTGCGGTGATGGTGGATTCATGATGAACTCCCAGGAACTGGAAACCGCGGTGCGCCTGGAGCTCAATCTGACAGTGTTGATTCTCAATGACAGTTCCTATGGCATGATTCGTTGGAAGCAGGCGAACATGGGGCTCAAGGACTGGGGGCTTGAATACAATAATCCCGACTT
>CAXPUI010000060.1:0-6320 GCA_964220205.1 Candidatus Allofontibacter communis
AACCTTGAAACATAGAGTCTCACCCATGCGAAAAACGCGTAAATTATCTAAGAGCCCGCCGCAAAGCAACAGGACACGGCACCTGTACCAGACTTTGTCCGACTCCTATGACGACTGGCAAGCCAACTCCGACAGCCCTGGCCGGGACGGTTCCCATCCCGCCCGGGACCCGGATTGGACTCGTGCAGTGTCAGGCACCGCTGCTTGCGCGACCTGCGACGCGTTCGTACCAGGCCATGATATTAGTGTTCTGGTCGTTAAGCGGTTGTCCGACTTGAGCGCCAAATTCCAGAAAGCAATACAACATGATATCTGCCAACGAAAAACGATCACCACAGATAAATTCGTTGCCCGCAATTTGACCATCCAGCCAGGCAATTTTCTCCTGAGCGATACTCTTCAGGCCATCCGCAGCTTCCGGAATCGTCTGCATCCTGTCCTTAAATATCGGCAATCCTTCTGAATACCGAAAACCATTAGTCAGCGTTTCGAGAACGCCGAGATCAATTCGCCGCGTCCACATCCGTGTTACCGCCCGATCCTCTGCGGTTTCGCCAACCAGGGGTGACCCGCCTTCAAGCTCAGCCAGATACTCGCAGACAGCGGTTATTTCTGTCAGTACTGAACCATCGTCCAATTGCAATGCAGGACAGGTACCGGTCGGGTTTATATCCATAAATGCGGCCTTGCGGTTTTCACCACCCATAAGATCAACTTCCTGGCGCTCACATTCCACTCCCAGTTCCGCCATGAACATGCGGACCACTTTTGGATTAGGCCCTACAGAGTCAAATAGCTTCATAATTATGTCCTTGCTTTAGATTCGCTAAATTGAGCAGACAGTGTAACGAGGTTCGTGATGAATCGCATCAGCCGAAGCAGCAGCAGTTACCAGCGCGCGCTTGCCAAATTCAGCTAGCTGGTTTTGCAAACCTGGGGCCAGTTCACTAAGATCGCAACCGGCCAGGCTTTAACAAGACCCCTTGTCAGAGCCTCTTGGACAGCAACCTGTCTGGACACACTCTTGCAAGACACTAACGCGATTAACGACCGAGACAAGGCCAGGCTGCTCTGGTCTCATACGGCGGACTTCCGACGACCCTTTGCTATAGCCATCGGTGCTATGGCAATCGGGTACGTGTTTATGTTCGGCGCACCGTTACTCGCCTCTTTTTCGATCGATGCCATCATGGCTGGCGATGCGTTTACCACAGAACCCTGGGTCACCAGACTCGCGACACTGACCGCGTTCGGCCAATCACCCACGATGATCAATTATCTGTTGCTCGCAGCGATCGGTACGGTCTTACTGACCGCCATTGCCGGCGTCTTTCTTTATCTGCGTGGTCGATATGTTGCCCTGGCAGCAGAAGGGATTGTCCGGAAACTGCGGGATCGCCTGTTTCATCACCTTGAGCACCTGCCAAGCAGCTTCCATGACAAGGCTGATACGGGAGACCTGGTACAGCGATGCACGTCCGACCTGGAGACATTCAGAGTCTTCTTGTCAGGACAAGTCGTGGAAATCAGCCGGGCGCTGCTCATGCTCCTGGTGGTACTCCCCATCCTGTTTAACCTCGATACAAGAATGGCATGGCTCTCTCTGGTGACAATGCCAATACTGTTTGTTGCCGCCATCTTTTTCTTCCGGAGAGTCAAGCAGCTTTTCGAAACCGTCGATGAAGCGGAGGCAGAGTTAACGACAGTTTTGCAAGAAAACCTCACAGGAATCCGGGTAGTCAGGGCATTTGCTCGGCAAGAATTTGAAACCGACAAGTTCGCCGTCAAAAATCGCGCATTCAGAGACCACAATAATCGACTGATCAGCCTGATGGGCATCTACTACGGGTTCAGCGACCTCATCTGTCTCAGTCAGATAGGCCTGCTGCTGATTGCTGGCGGCTTCTGGGTGATTGACGGTAGTCTGACAGTAGGAACCCTTTTTGCGTTCATTACCTATGAGGGCATGATTATCTGGCCGATTCGTCACATGGGCCGGGTCCTGACAGATTCGGGGAAAGCCATAGTCGCAACCGGACGAATGGCTGAAATCCTCAGCACACCTATCGAGTCCCAGAATGAGCCACTACCCGTTGACAGGCTGGCAGGAGCAGTTGAGTTTGAAAACCTCTACTTCAGCTATGAAGATGAACCAACTCTTCTGGACGTCTCCTTTACCGTTGAACCTGGTGAAACCCTGGCATTGCTCGGCCCACCAGGGTCCGGCAAATCCACCATCGCCCAATTGCTCCTGCGACTTTATGACTACGACCAAGGCTCCATAAGGCTCGATGGTGGTGAATTAGCCATGCTCAACCGAAAGTATGTCAGGTCGCAAATCAGCATCGTTCTTCAGGAACCGTTTCTTTATGCTGACAGCATTGAAGCAAATCTGCGAGTTGGTCGTGCTACTGCAACCGAAGAGGAAATTAAGCAAGCTGCCATGGATGCTTGTATCCACGAATCCATTGAAGCGTTCCCCAATGCATACCAGTCCATGGTGGGAGAACGAGGAGTAACACTGTCCGGTGGCCAGAGACAGCGTGTAGCACTCGCCCGCGCACTACTGAAAGCACCACCTATTCTAATTCTGGACGACGCCCTTTCCGCAGTGGACACAGACACGGAAGCTCAGATTCTTGCCGCCCTGAAGAAAAGACGGCGGAACCAGACCACCATTATTATCGCCCACCGACTGTCAACCGTCCTGCACGCCAACAAAATCCTGGTGCTGAGCAGCGGCAAAGTTATACAGAGCGGTAACCATGCCACATTGTCCGGTACCCCCGGTGTTTATGAAAGGCTCTGCAAAATTCAGGGCTCTCTGCAGGAACAAATCGAGCACGATCTGGTGGATATGGAATAGTCATGGCTGACATCTATTACGACGATGAAAATTACAACGACGGTTTTGATGACGATTCCTATACCCAGGGAATGAAACTTGAGTTGTGGCGGCGACTCCTGGCTTACGCGCTGAATTACCGGTTAGAGATCAGCGCTCTTTCAATCAGCGCGGTAATGACTGCCGCAGCTGAAATTGCATTTCCCTTGATTACACGCAGCGTTATCGATGAAATATCGGCGCGGGGTGCGGATGCAAACCTGCTTACGTACGCTGGCTGGTACGCTTTTTTTACCGTTTTACTGGCCGGGTCAGTGGTGGGTTTCATCTGGTTCGGTGGTCGCCTGCGCACCCATGTTGCTCACGACATTCGCATGGATGGCTTCAAGAACCTCCAACGCCTGTCTTTCAGCTACTACGATTATCGGCCTGTCGGTTGGCTGATGGCGCGCATGACCTCGGATTGTGAACGACTGTCCAACATCCTGGCCTGGGGCATGCTGGATCTAGTCTGGGGCTCCACAATGATGCTGGGCATAGCAATATCCATGCTGCTGATGGATGTATCGCTGGCCCTAATAGTCCTCTCGGTACTACCGGTACTCGCCTGGATAAGCCTGAAGTTTCAACAACGGATTCTTAAGAGCGCCCGGTTAGTGAGAAAAACCAACTCCCGGATTACCGGCTCCTACAACGAAAGCATCATGGGAGTACAAACCAGTAAAGCCTTCGTAAAGGAAGCTCAGAACCTTAAAAAATTTGGCGGCCTTACAGACCAGATGCACGGCGCTTCCGTAACCAATCTGGTTCAGGCAGCCTTGTATCTGCCAATCGTTCTGACATTGGGCTCTTTTGCCATTGGACTGGCCCTGGTCTTCGGTGGCCTGGAATTGATCTGGGGTGCCATCACAGCAGGCACGCTGGTCGCCTTTTTGACTTACGCAAGACACTTCTTTGAACCGATCGAACAGTTGGCTCACTGGTTTGCAGAAATGCAGATGGCGCAAGCATCTGCAGAGCGCATTATGAGCTTGATTCTTGCCGAACCTGATATCCAGGACTCTCCAGAAGTCCGCAGAGCGGTGGCTAATGAGAAAAAGGCACATACCGCCATCGACGGACTCCCTGACAAAATAGAGGAGATACGATTCAATAACGTCGGTTTTCGTTACAACATCGGCGATGACGTATTGAAGGATGTGGACCTGACCATTCGCCAGGGTGAAACTCTGGCGATCGTCGGTTCAACAGGGGGCGGAAAATCAACTTTGGTATCTCTCCTATGCAGGTTCTACGAACCCACTTCCGGCCATATCACCATCGATGGCATTGACTATCGACAAAGGAGTCTGCACTGGCTGCAGTCCAACCTGGGAATCGTACTGCAGTCTTCACACATTTTTGCAGGTTCAATCCTGGAAAACATACGTTACGGCAAGTTGAGCGCCACTGACAGGGAGGTCGAGGCCGCTGCAAAACGCGCCGGGGCACATCCATTTATTGAAAAGATGTCAGAAGGATATGCAACCGGCGTCACTGAAGGCGGCTCAAACCTCAGCGCCGGACAGAAGCAGCTGATCTCATTTGCTCGAGCGGTACTAGCTGATCCGAAAATACTGATCATGGACGAAGCAACCTCATCGGTCGACACAGAAACCGAACAGCAAATCCAGAGAGGTATGGACGAACTCCTCAGTGACCGTATATCACTGGTCATCGCCCACAGGTTATCTACTATCCGGAATGCAGATCGCATCCTGGTCATAGAAAACGGCCGCATTACAGAACAGGGCCGACACAGTGATCTGATATCTCTGGAGGGTCGCTACCACCGACTATATACCCAGCAGAGCATCGTAGAGTTCAGCCAGACTGAACAACACTGGCAAGCTTAGACAGGCTGATTTATCGTTGTCTTTTTCCTCAGTGGAGTTGGATATGAAAGTCGGTTACAAAGAGCTCATTGAACGTGCTGAAGCCAACATTGAATCGATCAGCATCGATCAGGCTGAAGCTTTGCTTGGTGACGAAGATACCGTGTTCGTGGACATCAGGGACATACGGGAGTTGCAACGTGAAGGTAAACTCCCTGGTGCAACCCATGCACCCCGGGGCATGCTCGAATTCTGGGTCGATCCCGATAGCCCTTACCATCGTGAACTCTTTGCCGAGGATAAGAAATTCATCTTCTACTGCGCCAGCGCCTGGCGATCCGCCCTGGCGACGGATACCGTTCAATCAATGGGCATGGACAATGTCTGTCATATGGCGGGAGGATTCAACGCGTGGAAAGAGGCCGGTAAACACATCGAAAAACTGGCTCCCAAAAACTGATGCCAGAATTAGATTGGGACTGCCCCTACCCTTCCCGTCGTTCGCCGGTCTTCGCTCAGAATATCGTCGCGACATCACAACCACTGGCGGCGGAAGCTGGCGTCAACGCCCTTCGCCTTGGGGGTAATGCCGTTGACGCAGCTATCGCGACGGCTATTACGTTAACTGTCGTTGAGCCCTGCAACAACGGAATCGGCAGTGACACCTTCGCGCTCGTGCACGATGGCAACAAGCTTTATGGCCTCAATGCTTCAGGTCGCTCTCCTGCCAGACTTAATCCTGAGCGTTTCAAGCACAACGCACGCATGCCCGTCCTGGGCTGGGATGCGGTCACTGTCCCAGGCGCTGTCTCCGCCTGGGTAAGCCTCTCGGAGAAGTTCGGTAAATTGCCGTTTGACAGCCTCTTTTCAGATGCGATTCGCTATGCGCGCGATGGTTTTCAGGTGGGCCCGAAGACCGCCCTTATCTGGAAACACGCGGTCAGACAATTTGCTGATTTCCCCACATTCCAGAAAACCTTCGCGCCTGACGGCAGAGCCCCCCTGACGGGGGAAGCCATCAAGTTACCCGATCACGCAACCACTCTCGAATCTATCGCGGCGACCAACGGAGAATCCTTTTACCGCGGAGATCTGGCAACCGCCATCGCCAGAACTGCCCGAGAGGAAGGTGGCACGATGACCATGGAAGACCTTGAGCATCACCAGGCGGAGTGGGTTGAGCCGATTTCAATGGATGCTTATGGTGCGGAACTCAATGAGATACCACCCAACGGTCAGGGATTGATGGCGCTAATCTCGCTGGGAATTCTGAAACACCGTCTGAAAGACGAGAAACTAGACTCTGCGAACAGCATTCATCTTCAGATCGAAGCCCAGCGGATCGCTTATGCTGAAATGGCTGCACATCTATCGGACCCTGATTACATGAGGGTAACCGTTGAACAATTGCTTGACGCGCGCTATCTGGAATCCAGGGCAATGGACATTAATATGAACAGGGCGAACCCGAATCCAGTCGCCCTGGGTACTTCCAACGACACGGTATACCTGAGCGCCTGCGACTCAAGTGGTCTGATGGTATCAATGATTCAATCGAACTACAGAGGGTTTGGTTCCGGGGTCGTTATCCCGGGGACAGG
>CAXPUI010000061.1:0-5722 GCA_964220205.1 Candidatus Allofontibacter communis
CTGCTGGGACCCATTATGCTGCCTTTCAATATGCTGGGTCTGCCCGTCGCCACTCTGGTGTATGAAAGCTACGGAAGTTACATCCCGGCCTACGCTGGCGTCCTCGTTTTCTGCATTGGCGCTGCGATCTGTCTGAGTTTTCTGAAGGTGGAGGTCAGGAACGAATCATGAAAAGAGCCCTGACCCTCTGCTTAGTTGCACTATTGATGGCAGCGCTACCGTCATCAGCCACTGACAGCGTTACCCTGGATCAGGCCCTGGCAGCTTACGATGATCGTGACATTGATCAAACAATCAAACTCCTGAACGAGCTGGCGGCTGAAGACGACAAAGCTGTCCTCATGAACCTTGCTAAAGTAGAAATGAGAACCGGGAGCCCGAAGAAAGGTCTGAAAGCCACAGAGCGCCTGGTCAAGATCTACCCCAATGACCCCAACGTACATCATGCCCACGGCATGGCCAGCCTCTCGATGATGAGCGAAGTCAGCGTTTTCAGGTTCGTCTCGATGGCGAAACAGGCCAAGGCCGGCTGGGAAAAAGCTGTAGAGCTTGACCCCGAGCATCTTGACGGCCTCTACGCGCTTTTTTCCTACTACGCTAACGCCCCAAAGGTCGGGGGTGGTGATATTGAGGAGGCCAGACGCCTGCAGGCTCGACTGGCTTCAATTAATGTTGGCTACGGCAATCTAGCCCTTGGCGTCCTGCATGCGAAAGAAGAACGCTACGAAGCAGCGGAGGCAGCCTTTGTTGAAGCTGCCCGGATCATGGATACGGCAGGCGCTTATTTCGCGCTCGCACAATTTTACCTTGACCAGGAAAAATTTCCTGAAGCTCTAGAAGCCATCGCAAATTTCCCAGTCAAACCCGCTGACTTCTGGGACCCGGATCCCCCGGTACAATTTCTGGTCATCGCGATAGCCCAGTCAGGGTTGGGTAACCCTGGCGCCGCCGAAACCGCGATCAACAGCGGCCTGGCAATGAAGCCCGGCAAACGGCTGAGGGAGTTCTTCGAGGAAGTTCAGAAACAGCTGTAACTGCCTGTCAACGGCCTGGTGATAGCAGTTCCATGGCGGCCAGGAAAGTCGCCTCCACGCCTGCGATAACAGAAGGCTCAGGCATCACCTTGAAGAACGGTGAGTGATGAGCCGGTCGAACAATGTCACCCCGTTGGGCTGCTTTCAGTTCAGCCTCTGGGGTCCCGCCAACAGAAAAATAGACACCGGGCACATCGTGCTGGGTTTCAACAAAGTAAGCGAAATCCTCAGCGCCCATGCCCTCCCTCGGCCTATCGTAGAGCCGATCACTACCCAGTTGTTCACGCCAGGCAGACAGCACCCGGAAGGTTGCCACCTCATCGTTGATAACCACCGGTGTACTCTCAAAACCAACCCGGACAATCGGTAACAAATCATCAGGTAAACCGTTAAGCCTGCCGATATGTTCGGCGGTTCGTCTGATTCCCGACAGCAAATTCTGCCGGGTTTCACGGGAGTCCGAGCGAACCGTCAGCTGAAGTTTCACTTCATCGGGAATAATATTGTGCTTAAAACCACCGTGGATTGAGCCTACGGTAATAACCGCCGGCTCCTGTGGACTCAGCTCCCTGCTGACAATACCCTGTAAAGCAATCACCAGCTGAGATGCCATATAAATGGGGTCCTTGCCGCGATGCGGACTTGCACCGTGCGAACCAACGCCCCGCACGATGATATCAACGCTATCCGAGCTTGAGGTAATCAACCCGGGCCGCACAGCAATCTTACCAGCAGGACCATCTGCCGAGACATGAAACGCCAGCGCATAATCCGGCACACCAAATCGATCGTAGAGGCCGTCCTCGAGCATCAACTTCGCCCCCCCAATTCTCTCTTCGGCTGGTTGACCAATTAAGACAACCGTCCCCTGCCAGTCAGCCCGGCGCTCCATCAGCATTTTCGCGGTACCAACCAGAGAGGTGATATGAACATCATGCCCACAGGCATGCATGACGGGCACTTCATCACCCTCACGATTACGTTGTGTCGCTACGGATGCATAGGACAGGCCGCTGTCTTCCTTTACTGGCAAGCCATCCATGTCAGCTCGAATCAGCAATCTCGGCCCTTCGCCATTGTTGATGACACCAACAATACCTGTGCCACCGACCCCTTCGGTGACTTCAACACCCAACTGCCGAAGTTCACTGGCGAGGCGCTTTGCCGTCTGGTGTTCAAGAAAACTCAGCTCCGGATTCCGATGGAACCAGATAAACAGTTCTTCCAGATGGGATGCGTAGTAGTCCTCTATGGATGCACGTAGATTTCCAGGTTCGGCCGCCACCGACCAACTGGTGACGAAAAAAAGCAAAATCAGGGTTGGTTTGCAAATAGGTTTGAACATAGTCAGTTCCCAGAGTCTATTCCAAGTGTGGCCTGAGCAAATGCTAAGATTACCCTATCTGACGAAACCTAACTTAGATAGCCGAGATCAGACCCATGGAGCTTCCCGAGTATTTATTTGCAAGACAGGACTAATCGAATGACGAGGATTTTTATTCGACCCCAAGATTCGTAACCCATATTGACGATGCAACCATTGACGCCCTGACGCAATACTACCGTGAAATTCTGAAACCGGAGCATGAGGTGCTTGACCTCATGTCTTCCTGGATATCGCACCTGCCTGTAGATGAGTCTTACCGGCACGTCGCTGGACTAGGGATGAACCAGGAGGAACTTGACCGCAATCCCCGGCTTGATGACCGACAGGTCCACAACCTGAATTCAGACCCCACGATGCCATTTGCCTCGGAGTCGTTTGACGCTGTGTTGATTGCGGTTTCTGTGCAATACCTGACTCAACCCTTGCAGGTATTTGGGGAAATCGCTCGCGTCCTGAGACCAGAGGGCCACTGTATCGTCGGCATGTCACACCGCCTGTTTCCTACCAAGGCCATCTATGCGTTTCACAGCATGAATGCAGCAGACAGAGTCAGCCTCGTTTCACACTATATGCAGCAAACCGGGGTCATCAAAGAGGTCGAGTTTTTGGATCGGTCACCTCCATCTGCCGATCCCCTGTGGATTGTCCACGGACGAAAGTCCTGGACTGACACCAGCTGACCAAACGCTCGTTTCAGCCGAGGATCCCAGACTCGGTCAGCGCCTTGAACTCATCATCATCCAGATCAAGGTCCTGCATCAGGACCTCCCGGGTGTGGGAGCCCAGCGAAGCAGCTGCTCGCAGTGGCACTTCGCTCTTTGACAGTCGGGCGGGACAGCCGGGCATCCTGAAGGTTTCCCCGGACTCAGTAACCACATCCTGAATAAAGTCGCGAGCAAGCAGGTTAGGGTCGCTGTATACGTCGACTGTATCCATTACTGCACTGACCGGGACACCCGCCTCCGCCAGTTTACGCATCGCCTCTTTCTTCTCATGCTCCGTACTCCATGCGGTGATCTCCCGTCTCAGGGCATCAGCATTTTCGGCACGCGCCGCAGCCGATGAGAATCTTTCATCAGTCAGCAGGTCTTCTCGATCAATGGTCGTACAGAGTGCCGCCCACATCCGCGGCGTAATCGCCATCAGAAAAATGTAGTCATTGGGACCACCAGGTGCACAGGGATACATCGTTGACAGAGGATCCCTGCCATTTCCGTTACGTAAAACAACCTGCTCGCCGCCCTGCGCCATGCTCATCATCGTCCGCATGTAATAGGTCACGGCCTCCTGCATCGATAGTTCAACCTGCTGTCCTTCTCCTGTCTTGAGGCGATGGATATAAGCCGCAAGGATTGCCATGGCCAGCTGCGTGCCCGTACCTGAGTCACCAATGGTCGTACCGGGTCTCATGGGTGGCCCTTCGGTCTCACCGGTCACCGAGAAAGCGCCTGCAGACGCCTGAGCCACCATGTCAAAACACTTGTATTCCGCATAGGGACCGAAACTGCCAAAACCCTTGACACTGGCGTAGATGACCGACGGGTGAATCTCTCTGACCACGTCATAATCAAGGCGCAGCTTGGTGACCACACCGGGACCGAAGTTTTCAACAACGACATCGTACTTTGGCAGCATTTTCAGCAGGGTGTTCCTGCCGTCTTCAGACTGAAGATCCAGCGCGACACTACGCTTATTGGAATTCCACATCATGAAATAGTCTGGCAATCCGATGGATCTACCGGGGTCACCGACCCCGGGTCGTTCAATCTTCACGACATCCGCGCCAAGCCAAGCCAGGGCCTGGGTACACGACGGACCGGCCTCGTACTGACTGAGATCAAGAATTCTCATCCCATCCAATGCAGCCATAGCGACCTCCCTCGACGTAGGTAAGTAACTACATCATAGAGACACTTAGCGCCGAGGCCAATCTTCAACGCTTAACAAAGCAAGAGCGGAATAAGCAGTTTACCTCTAGTTGAACCCGGCCAGCCTGTCATTGGTGTCGGTGATATCCGGATACTCATGATCCAGTTCTGCAGTCAACGCATCTGTTATGGGTAAGCCCGTCTGGGCGAGATTGTAGAGGTCTTTGAAGGCAGCGACAGCAGCCTGGGAATTTGCGGCAATCTCACTCACGCGATCCTGTACCAGGGCGTCCAGGGCATCCAGATCCTCAACTGCACTATTCGCTATCCCCAGGTGCACAGCCTCAGTTCCAAGAACCGTTCGCGCTGAGAAGGACATCTCGCGGGCACGACGGACACCGATCGCCTGGGAAAGTGTCTGGGACATTCCCCAGGTCGGCCTGAGCCCGAACTTGGCATGGGTATCACCAAATTTCGTATCAACGGTGGTCAGAATAAAATCACAATGCAATGCCATTTCCAGCGCCCCGGTAAAGCAGGCACCATGGACCTTGGCGATCACCGGGCAACGACTGTTACGTAGAGCCTTCCATGTTTCTGCCGCTGGCTTGTCGAAAACATCACCGATCTTACCCGCTTTGGGGTCTATGCCCTGCAGAACCTTAAGATCAACACCCGCAGAGAAGGCCCTGCCTGCTCCCTGAAGCACAATGGCCGAAACGGTTGCTGACTGATTAGCCTGTTCAACCAGAGATTGGATACCCTCTAGCATCTCGGGCCTCAATGCATTCAGCGCTTCTGGTCGATTCATCGTAATCGTCAAACTGTTTGGCCCGACATCTGCCAGCAGATAATCGGTCGGACTCGAGATTTGGGTGCTCATGACGTTCATTCCTTCGGCCTGTAATCATGCCAATTGTATAGCGATACACGATGTTATCCAGACTCGATTCCGCACCGAGATTCCTCCGGCTCTTATTGACCGGACCAGGCCACTGATGAATAGTTAACCTCAACGAAGAAACAAGACACTGTTATGCAAGTCATTATTGTCGGTGCCGGCATCGGGGGTGCGGCCCTCGCTCTCTCACTTGAGCAACTCGGGATTGACTACCTCCTGCTGGAACAGGCCACCGCTTTCGAGGAGGTCGGTGCCGGCATTCAGTTAAGCCCAAACGGCACTCGAATACTTGCCCAACTGGGCATCGGGCCTGAATTGGCAAACTTTTCCACGGAGCCGGATTTTCACAAGTACACGGTCTGGGATACCGGTGAGATAGTACTGACAACTCCTCTCAAACCAAGGGTCAGAGAGACCTATGGGCATGCATATTTTCATTCACATCGCGCAGACTTAATCAAAGCACTGACTGACCGACTTAACCTGCAACGAATCATGATGGGCAGGCGGGTGACCCAGGTCGTCCAGGACA
>CAXPUI010000062.1:0-5644 GCA_964220205.1 Candidatus Allofontibacter communis
GGCTTGCCCTCGGTGCCAATGCAGAACTCGTTTTGCTCGAATACAGCAATGATGCGCCGAAACAGGCCCGTCTGTCGCTCAGCCAGGGATCGATGCGGGTTTTGATAAAGGATTTCCTGCGACGGGACGGCTCGAGGTTTGTCATCCTCTCCCCGCTGGCCAGGGTTGAGCCTGCGGCCGGTGATTTCTGGATGGGGGATCTGTTCGCCGATGATCAGCTGGATGTTGTTCTGCTGACGCCGGGTGAGCTTGAAATCTCTAATGCCTTTGGGAGGGCAGTGTTGATGGAAGAGAAACAGGGAACGACGGTGATAGTTGGCAGAGTCCCTGGAGAGCCCGAAGCCTGGCCTGAGGACGAAATCGAATCGGTTCTGGAGTCGACGAGGCTCCCGGAGGAAGAATGATGGCTGCTAATTTTGCTGTGGAGCCGCTCGATGCCAGCTTCGGCGCCAAGGTAACGGGGCTGGATATCCGCCAGCTGAGCGATACCGTTTTTGCTGAACTCTATGACTGCTGGCTTGAGTATGGCTTGTTGATTTTTCCTGGACAATTTCTATCTAACGCTGAGCAGAGTGTCTTTGCCCGGCGATTTGGTGAGCTTGAGTTTGATACTGCGCCGATCAGTAATGTCACTAAGGACGGATCGGTGAGGCCTGATGATAACCGTGACAAAGTGATCCAGGTATTGAAAGGGAATATGGGTTGGCATTGTGACAGTACCTATATGCCCGTGCAGGCCAAGGGCGCAGTATTCACGGCGCATGTGGTCCCCGGAGCGGGAGGTGAGACCGGTTGGGCAGATCTCCGTGCAGGTTATGAAGCATTGGATGCTGACAGGCGTAGTCAGGTTGAAAGCCTCTCGGCCTATCATTCTCTCTATCACTCACAGGCCAGGGCAGGCTACAAGGAAGAGGAATATGGCGATTACCAGGGGTATGGATTTTTTGGCCAGGAACCGCCTTTGCGTCCGTTAGTCAAGACTCATCCGGAGACCGGTCGCAAAAGTCTGTTGATTGGACGCCATGCCTATGGAATTCCTGGCATGTCGGCGGCCGAGTCAGAGCAGTTACTCAATGAACTGCTGGAGATTACCTGTCAGCCCCCGAGAATCTATCACCATCAATGGTCGAAGGGCGATGCGGTGGTCTGGGACAATCGATGCCTCCTGCATCAGGCCTGTCCCTGGAACATGAATGAACCTCGCATCATGTATCACACACGATTGGCGGGTGACCAGGTATCGGAGTTCGCGGCGTCAGGATAGACGCACGTGCCGGGTTGTCAGTCGAGCTGGATTTTGCCGATGTAAGGTAGATTCCGGTTTCTCTGTGCATAATCAATACCGTAACCAACCACAAACTCATCAGGGATCTCAAAACCAACCCATCTGGCTTCAATATCAACTTCCCGGCGTGAGGGCTTATCGAGCAGCGTCGCGACCTCCAGGCGTTTAGGCCGTCGGCTCTTCAGGAGGTTCAGAACGTGGGTCATGGTATGACCGGTATCAATAATATCTTCAACAACCAGGACGTGGAGGCCTTCGACCTCACCTCGAATATCTTTCATGATGCGAGCTTCCCGTGATGACTCCATCGCATCGCCATAGGACGATACCTCCAGAAAGTCTACTTCCACGGGCATATTAAGTTCGCGAACAAGATCAGCAATGAAGACGAAAGATCCTCGCAGCAGGCCGACCACAACGAGTTTATCGGCATCGGCGAAGTAATCGGAGATTTCCTTGGCGAGGGCCTCCACGCGAGCCGCAATTGATTTCGCGGAGATTATCTCGATGATCTGATAGGAATCATGATTGACGGTCATGCAATTAACTCGACGGCATCCGGTAGGCAGTGTGCCGCAGTCGTTTCCAGATTAAAAGTTCCTGTTGTCGTTGCGCGGGTCTTCGCCGGGCTTTGTGACCGTCTGACCCGGTCATGGCCTGCCATTGAATGGTGTGGTGAGCCTGTTCGTATTCCGGGAAAGTCAGGCCTGGCCGGGCATCGACGTGGTCCGTGGTCAGGGCTTGAGCATTGCCATTCCTGAGAGGGAAGCGGCCTAAAAGGTATCCAGCCCGGTTGTAGCAGTAAATCCCCACTCGCGTTGTCGGCCATTGACGCGCGGCCTCTGGCCAAAGTGGTCTTACTGTTCGAGGTCAGGATACGCTGATGATTCAGCGTATCCTGAGTTCATGCTGATGGCACACCGCGTGATCGGTTGCCGTTAATCGCCCGTGGCGAACTCATGGCTATTCGCCTCGTGAAATATCATCTGTATTACATCCTGATTGTGATAGTCTCGAGGGAAATTACCTGGAGGATTACGTTATGCCAGACCTTGAAGCAGATCTGTTCAATCTCGCCATGTCAGAGCAGGCCCAGCCATTAATGGATGCTGTGCAAAGACATATTGCTGAAAATGTCGCGCCTATTACTGAAGAGTTTTTTGCCCTGGACAAGGAAAAGGAGGATCGATGGTCCTGGCATCCCAGGCAACTGGAATTGCTTGAGGGCGCCAAAGACAAGGCGAAAGCGTCCGGCCTGTGGAACTTTTTCCTGCCGGGTTATTCTGAAGTCGGGGAAGGACTGACAAACCTCGATTATGCGTATATTGCGACTGAGCTCGGTAAGTGGGCTCTGGCTTCTGAGTCCCTGAACTGTAGTGCACCGGATACCGGAAACATGGAAGTGCTCGAACGCGTTGGCACCCCTGAACAGCAGGAGAAGTGGCTTAAGCCCCTGCTGAATGGAGAAATCAGATCTGCCTACGCAATGACCGAACCGGGACTGCCGTCGTCGGACGCCAAGAACATTTCGACGAGTGCCGTGTTGGATGGTGATGAATGGGTGATCAATGGGGAAAAGTTTTATATCTCCGGTGCTGGAGATCCCCGCTGTAAAATCATGATAACCATGGTGAAGACGGACCCGGAGGCACCAGCCTCAAAACAGCAGTCACAGATTCTCGTGCCGACAGATACCCCGGGCGTTGAAATACTTGAAGGCATGGAGGTGTTTGGTCATGACCATGCGCCGCGAGGTCACATGCATATCAAGTTTAATAACGTTCGGGTCCCTAAAGAGAATGTCCTGCTAGGAGAGGGGCGAGGCTTTGAGATCTCACAGGTAAGGCTTGGGCCGGGTAGAATCCACCACTGTATGCGATCTATCGGTAAAGCTGAAAAAGCCCTGGAACTCATGGTTAAGCGCTCTGCGACACGAGAGGCGTTTGGTAAGCCCATTGCCAAACTGGGTAAGAACCTGGAAGTCATCTCCCGCGCAAGGATAGAAATCAATGCAATGAAGCTTGCGGTGCTGCAGGCCGCCAAGGCGATGGATGTTCTAGGCAACAAGGAAGCCCGGGTGTACGTCAGTGCTGTCAAGGCAATGGTGCCGGAAAAAGTTTGCCTGATTATTGACCAGGCGATCCAGATGCACGGGGCGGCGGGTATCTCTCAATGGACACCACTTGCAGCCATGTATACGGATTTAAGGCATCTGCGTTTTGCCGATGGCCCCGATGAAGTCCACCACATGGTAGTAGGTCGCGCAGAGTTGCAGAAATACGATCTCTGGTAGTCCTTGTACCGGGGACTTGACGTGCACAGTGATGCCCGGGCGGGCATCACTGCGGCCGCCGCCGCTGATGTGCTCGACATGCGCTGTTAACACCCGCCTGGTCTTGTCAGCAGATTGCGAAGCCGGTCGTTGATGGGGCTGTGGTTGCGTTATGCTCTGCCAAAAAAAGGAGCCTGCACCGATGGACGAGGAAAAGAAGCTCGAATTAGCCCGGCGTATTACCGATGCCTTACCTGCCCCTGAAGAAATTCGCGATGACTGGGGCAAAATGATAGTCGACACAGTGCTGCCGCTTGGTGTCTGGTCACGCGAAGGGCTTTCCCCGCGAGACCGGAGCCTGATCACGATTGCCGCCCTGACGGCCCTCTACCGACCCAATGAACTTAAGCTTCATGTCGCGCGAGGTCTTGAAAACGGCTTGAGCCGTTCAGAAATCAGTGAGGTCATCATGCACATGGCGATCTATGGTGGCTTCCCGGTTGCAGTCGAGGGCATGCATATTGCCAGGGACGTTTTTGACGAGCAGGATTAAGCGTCGTTCTGTTGCGCCAAGGCGCGAATGAGTCTATCAGTCTGGCAATCGTGCGGTTCGGGTTGAGCCGATTACGCCCTGGCCATAAACAGGGTCACGCCCAGCCTCGCCTATGTCGGTGGCCCTGTAATTCAGTCGGGTTTTGACTTCTTCGACCGTCAAGGCCGTCTGTGGCAGCTCAGATGCAATCAGACCCGTTAGTTGAGCCGCTGCAAAAGAGGTCCCGCTGGATTCGCTGAAGCTGTCATTTTCGGTGGCATGCCGGATGTCGACACCGGGCAGGGCATAGTCGATGTAATTTCCCTGGTTTGCTCGGTGGTATGCCCTGCCATCCGTGTCCACTGCCGTTACGGCCAATGTACAGTCATAAGCTGCGGGAAAAAGGGGCTTCGATGCAGGACCGGCGTTACCCGCTGCGGTCACGACGACGATACCTCGATTGCAGGCGGACTTTATCGCCTGGCGAAGGATCCCATTGTCAGGTCCCGCGAGACTCATGTTGATCAACCTCACGCCTTTGGTCGCCAGCCAATTGATTGCGCGAACGATCGCGGCAGTGGTCGAGAATTCCCTGCCCTGCTCATCGGTCGCGAAGACCACTCCGTTATAAAGGTGGCTGCCGGGCGAGAGTCCAGTGAACTGTTCCGACTGGCCGACGAGAAGCGATGCGATTGCTGTGCCATGTTGGAGTGATTTACCGCCTTCTCTGGGTGTAAAAGCCTGTTCATTGATCGTGCTATGGACAAAAACACTGTGGCCGGTGTCGATGCTTGAATCGATCATGCCTATTTTTGTCCAGCCCTTGGGATGGTCTCCGCTGTTCTTGAGCGATCCCTGTTGATGGATCACACGGTTGGCCGATCGATCCCCCGGTGCTCGAGTCTGGGGGAGATAGACATGGTTCAGGTCAACGATGACCTGGGGATCGTCAACGACCTGGACAGCTGAAAGGCTATCCGGCGCGAAGCTGCCGGGCGCCTTGACTGTTCCCAGCACATAGCCGAGACCGGCGAGAGACTCGACGCTACCGATCACGTAGCCCTGCGCAATTAACTCCTGTAACGTGAGTTCATCAGTCATGATGAGCCATTCGTCGGTCAGTGCAGCGTTACCTGAATTGTCCTGTTCTGCCGACAGCGCATGCTGGATGTCGACACCTGGCAGGGCATAGTCGATGTAGTCACCCTGGTTTGCTCGGTGGTATGCCATGCCATTCGTGTCCACTGCCGTTACGGCCAATGTACAGTCATAAGCTGCCGGAAACAGGGGCTTCGATGCAGGACCGGCGTTGCCGGCTGCGGTCACGACGACGATACCTCGATTGCAGGCGGACTTTATCGCCTGGCGAAGAATCCCATTGTCAGGTCCCGCGAGACTCATGTTGATCAGCCTCACGTCATTGGTCGCCAGCCAATTGATCGCGCGAACGATCGAACACACGGACACAGACCGATTGATTGAATCGCAGCTGGAACGAGCCCAAAGCCAGATCCAGCATGCGCTGTCGACAGAACAGGACAATTCAGGTAACGCT
>CAXPUI010000063.1:0-3005 GCA_964220205.1 Candidatus Allofontibacter communis
AAGGCTCTAAACATAGTGGTTTTTCACCTGGCCAGTGGCGCTGACAGACCAGCTTTGTATACCGTTGTAGTGGTAAACCAAGCCTGGTGCATGCCCTCTCAACGCTTCATTTCTACTGGGTTGAACGTTACCTTTGTCATCATAAGCTCTGCTCTGCAAAACAGCAGGCTGACCGTTCCATTGCCATGGCACTCGAAATCGAACACTGCGCAAAGGTCCGGGTTCTGACTGCAGCTCGGCAGTTGCCCAGCTTGCACCGCCATCCGCGCTGACATCGACGCGTCGTATCTGACCCATCCCCGACCATGCCAGTCCGGAGATTTCATAAACACCTTTTTCCGGTAGCGTCATTTTTCCCGAAGGTGATGTGATGAGAGATTTCACCTCCATTTTCAGTGAAAACTGTCCTGCGATGCCGTCACTCATTAAATCCGAATACTTGCTGGTTTCCTCTCTCGTTTGGGCTGGTTGATCCAGCAGCTTCAGGCTGCGTAACCATTTGATGCTGATATTGCCCTCGCAACCAGGCACCAGTAGCCGCATTGGGTAACCCTGTGCCGGGCGCAGCGGCTCGCCGTTCTGGTACAAGGCAATCATTGAATCTTCCAAGGCCAGAGACAATGGAACACTGCGATTGTTGCCCGACGCATCGGCGCCTTCCGCGATTATCCAGGACGCCGTTGAACGGATGCCAGTTTCATTCAGCAAATAGTGCAGAGGCACCCCAGTCCATTCTGCGGTAGATATCAGGCCGTGGAGTTCTCCGCAGGTCATATCAGCTGGCGTTGGTGCTGTGTTCTGGTAGCTGTTGCCCGAGCATTCAAGGAAAAACACTCTGGTTTGCATCGGGTAGCGGAGCAAATTGCTGTAGTTAAAGGTCAATGGACGGTCGACCATGCCGAAGACTGTTAACCGATGCCTGTCGGGGTCGATGTCCGGTATTCCGCTGTGATGTCTCTCAAAATGAAGGCTGTTCGGCGTTATGGTGCCGTTGAGGTTTTGTAGCGGTGTCGACGAAGATCCGGCAGCGGGACCAAAGGGATGGGCATTGACACGCTCGCGCTTCAAGTCGGCATATCTGGCAGGCCGGCCGTAGTCGCTCGCCGGTATGCCGGGCACTTGCATCCATGGCTCTGATGCCATGACCGGAAGTGCGATACCTGCGGCGCCGATTTTTAGTAAGTGTCGTCGGCTGAGCAGGCCGTTAGCAGCAACTTGGGTTTTCGTCATTGCGGCTTTTCACCGATGACCGTGACCCTGTGCATCCGCCTGGGTGCATCGTCATAGTCGTGGATGGCGAAGTGCATAACGCATCGGTTGTCCCAGATGACGATGTCGCCATCGTTCCAGCTATGGCGCATAGTAAGATCAGGTGCAGAGCCAGCGCGAACCAGGTAGTTAAGCAGCGGCATGCTTTCCTCTTGTGTCATACCCTCAAAGTGCTTGGTAAAGCCATGGTTTACATAGAGTGCCTTTCGATTCGTTTCCGGATGAGTACGAATAACAGGGTGAATTGCTTCCATCTCGTAGCCCTGATTCACTGCGCTAAGCGAGGAGAGCATGTTTCGCATCGCGGGCGATAATCGTTCAAGCGCCTCGTATTGGTTGGCCCACATAGTATCTCCGCCATAACCGGGAGTTTCGATTGCCTGAAGGATTGAGACGGAAGGTGGTCGCTCCTCGCAGGCGACGTCCGAGTGCCAGACTTCTGTGACAACCTTGGCCTTACCTGGGTTTGTAATGACCAGAACTTCAGGATGTTCTTCCAGACCCAGGACACCAGGATGCGTATGCAATTCACCGAACATGCGCCCGAATGCTATCTGATCTTTTACATCCAGATGCTGCTCTTTGAAGACCAGCACTTGATGCTCCCAGAGTGCCTGCGCAACCTTGCCAAAATCTTCTTCATTGATGTTCGCCAGGGACAAATCTGAAATGCTGGCGCCAAAAGTACCGCTTAATTTTACAACTTGCATAGTTCCTCCGGCGGAATCTTCAGGAAATCAGCTTTTCGACACCAGACATCAGCATGGATTTCAAATTTGACCTGTTACGACTTCGGTATACGGGGCGTGTTTCACCCATGGTTGTCCAGGCGCCAAGAACAAGAGTAATGAGTTGAAAACTTGTGCTTTCGCATTGCTTTCTGCTCCAGTCAGGATGCAGTGCCTTTATCAGCGTGCGATATTGCTTCAGTAGCTGCTGGTACCAGTCCTCACGCATTTCGCGAAATTCCGGGTTCCTCCCCCAGTAGGATGCAGATTCGAAGTAATAAACGTCCTCGACGTCATCAATCCAGTCGTAGTGCGTAGATATGATGTCGATCAACTTGGTCTCAGGGTCAATGTCCTGATTGGCCATCTTCTCTTCCAGTACTGTCCTGAGCCTTGCAACGCCAGTAGAGAAGAAGGTGAGCAATAGTTCTTCCTTGGTAGGGAAATAGTGGCGAACGGCACTTTGGCTTACATTGGCTCGTTTGGCGATCGCTTCCTGTGAGGCGGCCGCGAGACCTTCGGTAACGATCAGTTCATATGTTGCATCGTGAATCGCCTGCAACGTCTCTTTGCCCTTTGCATAGCGTGCGCGGTTTAAGAAATGATCATTCTGCGGCTTTTCTGCCAGCAATTTCTTCACTCTGTAAAACAACAGCAGTAACTATATTCGACTAAAACAGCTCGCTCAAGTGGTTTTTTAAAAAACAGCGTGAATAAGTGGTTTTCATTCTTGGAAAACTTTGTGACAATCATTCTTCACCAGGGAGAGCTGCATATGTCTGATGTTTCAGCGCAGCAACATCTTTTGCCGGTTGTTGTATTTTTGACCATGATGACAATCGGTCTCGAGCTTAAACTTAAGCAATTTTATGAATTGCTGAAATCACCCCGAGTACCGTTGCTGGGTTCACTGATCCACACCTTTACTTTCCCTGTTGTCGCGTTAGTCGTGATTATGGTGTTGCAGTTGCTCCGATTGTCGCCAGGTGAAGCAACGACTATCGGGAT
>CAXPUI010000064.1:0-3234 GCA_964220205.1 Candidatus Allofontibacter communis
GACCCAATCGCCCGACAGCACGTCGGCCTTACTAACCATTACCAATGAGTGACGTAGTCTTCCGCGTTGATGTCGGGCAGTGACTTCTGTCGACCGTCGATTTCCCCAACATAAATAAATCCAACGATTTTGTCAGTGCCAGACAGACCTAGCCCCTTGGCAACGACGGGGTCGTACGCCACATCTCCGGTCCGCCAGATCGCTCCCAGCCCCTGGGCGTGGGCAGCAACGCACATATTCTGGGCCGCAGCACCTGCTGACAGTATTTGCTCAACCTCGGGAACCTTGGGGTGTTCTCTTGGGCAGGCGACTACAATCAGGATAACCGGGGCACGCAGGGGCTTACTTTTCACTTTCTCCAACTGTTCGGCCGTCTGACCGGGATCCGCTGTCAGTTTGGCTTGCGCAAATAACCCGCCCAGCTTAACCAGGCTATCGCCGGCAACCACGAGAATTTTCCAGGGCCTGAGCAGCGCATGGTCCGGCGCTCTCAGCCCGGCGCTGAGAATGTTACCCAACGCTTCCTCTGAAACCGAACCCGTCAGCCGAGAGGTGGCATTGCGTGTTTGTAGAGCTTCCAGTGCGTCCAATTTCTACTCGAACTGATATTTCTTCGAACGATACTCTAATCAACTGATACACTGCAAAACTTTCAACCCGGGCGTCAAGCGTGATATCTGATCATCGACCACTCTGGCTTAAACGCCTGTTCGGCGCTATCGAACACTGGTACGTTGAACATCGTTTAAGACCACATTTTGACGCCATGGGCAACTACCCCATGGTACTCAAGCCCTGGAACGTCAGAGTGAGCGGCCGCCACATCAGGGCAGGTGATCACCTGCACATTATCAGCGACCCTGACAGGCGCGTGTCTTTTTCAACCTGGCATTTCAACGACCACCAGGGCCAGATTACACTCGGCAACCATGTACTGGTCTGTCCGGGTTGTCGTTTCGATTCGGCATCCCAGATTAACGTCGGAGACAATTGCATGTTTGCTGCTGGAGCCTATATTACAGACGCGGACTGGCATGACATCTATGACCGAACCAGGGTGGTAGGCCAGACGCAACCAGTGACTCTCGAGCAAAATGTCTGGATAGGCGATGGCACCACGGTTTGCAAAGGTGTCACGATCGGGGAAAACAGCATCATCGGGGCTGGTAGTGTCGTCACTTCAGATATACCGGCCAATGTTATTGCTGCCGGCAATCCGGCGCAGGTCATCAGGGATCTGGACCCGGATAAACCGCTGATAACCCGAAGCAGCCTCTGTGAGGACCCTCAGGGGCTTCAGCTACAGCTCGATCAGATTGACGCCTATGTGCTAACGCCCAACACCGTGTTGGGGTGGCTTCGGGTCAAACTTTGGCCAAGGCGCGGGGACTAGCGGTTTATTGTCGCCAGAGCCGAACTTCCGCAGGCAATGGCTCGTTCAGCGTTCGGTGGGCATTGATTTCAATCCCTCCCCGGCGCGTGTAACGGGCGCTGACCGCGAGTCGATCAGGACCACAACGGTTCATGATATCAACATAAATTCGCTCTGCGACCTGCTCAGCGAACTCTGCATGTTCACGGTAGGAAATCAGATAGCGGAGCAGGCCTTCATGTGAAATGCCAGAGCCATTGTACTGGATCTGGATACTGGCAAAGTCCGGCTGCCCTGTCAGAGGACAGAGTGATCGAAAGAGGTGAGTGTAAAGATTTTCCCGGACTATGGTCGCACTGCCCAACTCCAGAAACTCAGGATTCCAATGGTAGTCAGACGCATCAATATCGAGATGATCGAGCGAGGTACCAGTAAACTGGCCTACCCCCTCCTGTTGAACCACTTCTGGGCTGATCAGGCTGACGCTGACCGCTGCCTGCACGGCAAGCGTAAGATCCGCTTCCAGCGTCTGAATCACTTCGTTGCGGTGACCAAAAGTTGTATTGGCGTATGAACCGAGATAAAGCTTAAGAGATTTCGATTCAGTCAGATGAGCAGATTTGCAGGGGATCTGGAATTCCGCCAGGGCCACCTCCGGCTTGCCCCGCGAATTCAGCCAGGTAAATTCATAGGCCCGCCAAATATCCAGGCCTTTAAACGGGAGCGTCTCACCCGCGATTCCTAGGGTGAGCCTCTGGTCCTGCCTTGGAACGGACTCAAGCAGTGACGGCGTATAAGTCGTTACATACTCAGTTTCATTATCGGCACCCATAACATGAGTTCACTGGAAAGCAGTCGAATTGTCAATGACCCATGATAGCCAGAGAAAATATTCTCGGGACGTGTACTAATCGCGGGAATATTTGTTTAGAGTGCCTCCTCCCGATACAGCCAGTTATGTTCATGCATTCGTCCAGATTCGTCCTCCTAGCCCTGCTTATCATCCTGTCTTCGGCGAGCTATTCCCAAGGCCTGTTTCTGGATGAAATCGTCGTGACAGCCAGCAAACAGGAACAGTCGGCGAGAGACGTGGCGTCAAGCATCGGCAGACTGACGAGTGAGGAACTCGACATCATCAGCCCCGTCCATATCAACGAAGCGCTGCACCGGGTTCCGGGAGTCTGGATCAGTCGTGGCAACGGCCAGGAACATCTGACGGCCATTCGCTCACCTGTACTCACAGGGGCCGGCAGCTGCGGTGCTTTCCTGATGATGCAGGACGGTATATCTCTCAGATCACCCGGTTTCTGCAACGTCAATGAGCTGTTTGAATCGACCAGCGAACTGGCTGAACGCATTGAAGTGCTGAAAGGCCCTGGTTCAGATGTGTATGGCTCCAATGCCTTGCATGGCGCCATCAACATTATCACCCCTGCAGTTGATCCAGGATTGAACAGGATGCGCCTGGAAGCCGGCCCCTACGACTATCTTCGGGCACGCTACTCCGTATCCAGCGACAGTCTGCGGGTCGACGCATCCGGCACCACAGATGGGGGCTACAAGGATGACTCCGGGTATGACCAGCAGAAACTGCTGATCAGGCACGAACACGCGAAAGCCACGACAACCCTGTCCTACACCAATCTGAACCAGGAAACTGCCGGGTTTATTCGCGGTGACGAAGTCTACAAGGACAGCAGCCAGAAAAAGGATAATCCCAATCCCGAGGCCTATCGGGACGCGCGTTCTTTTCGCCTCATCAGCACTATCCAGTCACAGCTCGGTGCAGGCGACATCACGTGGAAGCCCTACTTACGCGCCGTGGAGATGACCTTCCTGCAACATTTCCTGCCCGGACAGGC
>CAXPUI010000065.1:0-2037 GCA_964220205.1 Candidatus Allofontibacter communis
GACACACGGATGTTGTCCCGGTTGATGATCAGGACTGGCATACCGACCCGTTCCTGCTCACTGAAAAAGACAGTCTGCTCTACGGGCGTGGGACTTGTGATATGAAGGCGTTCAGCGCAATCGCGCTCGCACTGGTGCCCGAGATGACGAAGTTGAAACGTCCGATCCATCTCGCGCTGTCCTACGATGAGGAAGTCGGGTGTCTCGGTGCGCCGCGACTTATTGATACGATCAAGGACCAGTTGCCGGAGATTCGAGCTGTCTTTGTCGGCGAGCCGACTAGTATGCGGGTTGTCACCGGCCACAAGAGCATTATGCACTTCGATACTCGGATCACAGGTTTGGAAGCCCACTCCAGCCAACAGCACCGTGGCGTACCGGCGGTGATGGTAGCCGGGCGCCTGATTAACTGGTTGGGAGAAAAGCAGCGGGAGAATGCTGCACACGCTGACCCCGGAAGTCCGTATGAGCCGCCTTTTTCGACGCTGCATTGTGGCATGGTTCATGGCGGCACGGCAGTCAATATCACAGCGAGGCACTGTGACTTTGTCACTGATATACGAACCCTGCCCAATGAAGACCCCGCCAGTTACTTCGACGAATATGTCGCTTATGTGCGCGATGTGGTTGAACCAGAGATGCAGGCAGTAAGTCCCGATACAAAGGTTGAGATAGAGGTACATGCAAACGTACCTGGCTTTGATGCCTCGGAAGACTGCGACGCAGTGCAGTTGGCGAAGCAGCTGTCAGGGCAGAACACGACGGAAGTCGCGCCTTATGCCGCCGAGTCCGGCCAGTTCCAGAGAGCAGGGTTTGCCGTGGCGATGTGTGGCCCCGGATCGATTGATCAGGCTCACCAGCCCGATGAGTACATTTCGATCGACCAGTTAGAAAAAGGTACAGAATTCATGCGCCGATTGATTCAGCTGCAATCCAATTGAAGCGAGGACTATAGTCATGGCTAGAAAATTCATCGATCTTTCAATTTACCTCGAAACAGAAGTTATCTCTGATCCCCCGGGCATGCAGCCAGACATCACGTACGTCGATCATGAAGCTGGTGTAAAAGGCATGGTCGCCAGTTTTCCCGGATTGACCGCCGAAGAGCTTCCCGACGCAGAAGGGTGGGCGGTGGAAACCATTAAACTCAGTACGCATAACGGTACTCATCTTGATGCGCCTTACCATTTTGCCTCGACCATGAATGGTGGAGAGCGAGCTATCACGATCGATGAAGTGCCCCTGGAGTGGTGTTTCAATGATGGTGTGAAGCTGGATTTTCGTGACAGGCCCAACGGCTATGTGGTGACAGCCGATGATGTTGCAGCGGAATTGGCGCGTATCGATTATGAACTCAAGCCGCTGGATATCGTGGTGGTCAACACCGCTGCAGGCAAACGCTATGGCCAGAATGATTACGTTTCGTATGGGTGCGGAATGGGGCACGATGCCACCATGTACCTGCTGGAGCGAGGCGTTCGCGTCACGGGTATAGATGGCTGGAGCTGGGATGCGCCCTTTGAGTACACAAGAGAGCGTTACGAAGAAACCGGCGATGCCAGCCTGATCTGGGAGGGGCACAAAGCGGGTCGGGAGATTGGCTATTGCCACATCGAAAAGATGCATAACCTGGAGGTCCTGCCACCACACGGTTTCATGATTTCCTGCTTCCCACACAAGATTCGTGCGGCCTCTGCTGGTTGGACCCGCGCAGTCGCTATTATCGAGGAATAGCGCGGACTTATTCCTTTCACAGATCTTCGCGAGGAACATGGTGCGCGCAGAACAGTCCGGCCACGTCGCTGAATGACTGTTGCAGACGGTCCGCTGCAGTTTCGTCGTGGAATATGGTACGTTGCTGGCTTCTTTATCGACATGAGTTGTTTGGGAAGTACAGTGAGTCAACCCGAACTGCCGCGCCGCGCCGCAGACACACCCAGTGAAGAACTAAGCGAAATTCTTAAACGTGAAGGTTGTGTCATCCTGGAAGATTTCCTGTCAAAAGCACAGGTCGAAGCTATCCTGAGCGACCTTGAG
>CAXPUI010000066.1:0-2795 GCA_964220205.1 Candidatus Allofontibacter communis
GAAGGCGCATACAAAGATGATCGCAAGGGTTTGCATGGCGTAATCATAATGGTCGATAAATGCCAGCAGCACGATACTGCCGCCGACGAACAGCACCAGTTTCCAGGATTTGGTGACCAGGTAAACAACCGCCAATAACAGTGGAATCACGATCCACCAGGGGGTATTGAGCATGGCGTACAGCGTGCCGTCGAGGAACCAGCTAAGCGGTTGGGTAAGCGGGTCCAGAACCAGGCTCAGGCTGTCCTTGATGGCCAGAAAGCCCTGTTCCAGGCCCTTGGTAAGCTCCCTGGACTGGGGGAAAGCGGCACAGGATTCGTTCAGGGCGTCCATGGACGGAAACGGGAGTTCCCACACAGAGGCCGGCTCGGCGCTCTCTCCCTTGGTTTTGTTCAGCAGATCGGCCATCGACATCGGGCCGCTGCTCTGACCTTCCGAGCACCATTGCTCAAGGCCAAGCGATGAAAAAAGGGGGTCGTAGGTTGCCATGGGCGGTCAGTCTCTCCTGCGCACGTCTGCAATCAGAACGGTTTTCGGGAAACGGCCCGGGGCATCCCTGAGGATGCCCCGGGAGGGGCAGGTCAATCAGTTGAGAACGTTGGCCAGACGCTCACGGGCGGAGTCGTTCAGCCAGGTTGACCACTTGTCGCTGTTGTTGCTGAGGTAATAAACCGCAGCTTCTTCGCCGGAGGCATTGTTCGCGTCCATCCAGGCCAGAATGCCGCTCATGGTCTCGGTTTTGAAGGTCAGCTTGCTGAGCATCTCGGCCACTTCCGGCTCGCGGTCTTTGAAGTCAGTGGTCACTGACGTCAGGATTGTGGCCGCAGGGAAGTCTGAAACACCCGGGTTATCGACATCCGGTGTCTGGTTTTTCTGGTGCACGTCCGGTTTGATCTCGCCCAGGTCAACCCGGGTCATGTCGTACTTGCCGAGAGGAACGGTGGGGCCCCAGTAGTAGCCGAACCAGGGTTCCTCATTCTGGGCAGCAGACGCCATGGAGGATGCGAGGGTCTCGCCGGAACCATGGTTGAATACCTCAATGCCGGACTCTTCCAGATCCAGGGCGCGGATCAGGTTGTCACTGACAACACGGCAGCCCCAGCCGTCCGGGCAGTTGTTGAACCGGCCACCAACGAGCTCGGGATTAGCCATCACGCCTTCTATGGTTTTCAGTTCCGGGTGCTCTTCCGCAAGGTAAGTCGGAATCCACCAGCCTTCAACGCCGCCCGGATCCAGGACTTTGCCGAGGCGCTCGACCTTGCCCTGCTCTTCAAGGCGCAGGTAGGCCTCGCCCGCGGAGTTGAGCCACAGCTCGGTGACGATGTCGGGCTCGCCATTCTCGGCAACCGAGGTGACAGCCGGGACGGTATCGGAAGGGACAATGGTGACGTCACAGCCGTAACCCTGCTCCATGATAAAGGTGGCCACGTTGGTGACGACCGTGTTGGATGCCCAGCCCATTTCGGTGATGGATACTTCGCCGCAATCAGCCTGGGCGGCGACGGGTACGGATAGCGCGCAAAGCAGTGCAGCAGACTTTAGCTTTCGCATAGTCACTTCTCCTTCTTCAGGGTTTGTGATTTTTGAAGGGTGTGGTCGGTGTTAGTTCCGATACAGGGGTGCCGCGATCCGGACGGATCGGGAGAACAGCCGTTTTATGGTCGCTGTTATGGTCGAACAAATCAGAACATCTCGGTTAATACCTAATATTAGGATAACGAACCTCAGCTTAGTTACAAGGGCGTATTCCAAATGTGTCTATAAGTTAGACAGATTATGCGTTCCGATAGCTGTCAATAAGCTGTAGCAATCAGCGGCTACACTCCGCGGAACTGATACCGGAGATTGCCATGACAGAGCTGCGCGACCTGACGCCTCACACGTCGATTACCCAGGAGCAGGGCAGCCGTGATGGTCGCCAGCGGAGACTGTTACGAACCTTTCTCCCGGAGCTGATCGGTCTTGAACGTCTGCTGGCAGAAGCACCGGAACTCGTAGCCACGCGAGTGGTTGAGCGCATTGCCCTGAAGGATTTGTCGCTACCCATCTACCGGGTCGATATCGGCTCATCCCGAGCGGATGTGCCGGCGGTATTGATTGTGGGGGGCGTGCATGGGCTGGAGCGCATTGGCAGTCAGGTGGTGATGGCGTGGCTGAAGTCGCTGCTCGCCCGGGTAACCTGGGACGAGCATCTGGCCGGGCTACTGCAGAAAGTACGCATTACCCTGTTGCCGATTCTCAATCCGGGCGGCATGTACCTGAATCAGCGCAGCAATCCCAACGGGGTCGACCTGATGCGCAACGCACCGATCACCGCCCAGGACCGCAGTGCGTTCCTGTTGGGCGGGCAGCGCTTCTCCCCGCGCCTGCCGTGGTTCATTGGTGATCCCGAGCAGGGTATGGAAGCGGAGAACCAGGCCCTTGAGTCGGTGATCTCGGAGCTCCTGCCAGGCCGTCCATTCAGTGTCGCGCTGGACTGTCATTCCGGTTTCGGCTGGCAGGACCAGATCTGGTTCCCCTATGCCTACCGTCGTCGCCCCATGCGACGGATCGAATCGGTGATGGCATTGAAGCTGATCTGGGAGCAGGCATGGCCGGAACACAACTATCGCTTCGAGCCACAGTCCCGTCATTACCTGACCCACGGTGATCTGTGGGACTATTTCTACAAGAAGATCAACCGCAGCGGTGAGGGCGCCTTTATGCCCCGTACCCTGGAACTGGGCTCCTGGCGATGGATCAAGAAGCGCCCACGACAGTTGCTGCGACTGGACGGCTTTTTCAATCCGCTGGTA
>CAXPUI010000067.1:0-5015 GCA_964220205.1 Candidatus Allofontibacter communis
TCCTCGCAGCCAAAGCGCTGAATTATGCGGAACAGGCTGCCTGCGCCGCCGGAAGTCGTCTTTGTCAATTGAGGGATGATGACTTTCAGACCCTGCAGAACAAGGTGGCGGCCCTTGACGTGGCTGAGGTGCCGATTGCCTATGCGCTGGCTGTTGCCTGGGTTGGCTGGATTCAGGCGTATAGTGATGACTGGACCGCTATTGGTGAACTCGGCAAAGCTAAAGTATTGATGGCCCGTGTTATAGCGTTGAATGAACGTTACGAAAGTGGAGGACCTCACCTGTACATGGGTGGTATGGAAACGATTCTACCGGCCTCTCTTGGTGGTAAACCGGAGAAAGGCAGGGCACACTTCGAGCGCGCGATAGAGATAGAACCCAGATACCTGATGACCAAAGTCATTTTTGCAGAGCAATATGCGAGGCTTGTTTTTGATCGGATGCTGCATGATGAACTCCTTGCTGATGTGCTGGCGGCAGATCCGAGGGTAGAGGGCATGACTTTGACCAATAGAGTGGCTCAACTCAGAGCGCAGGAGTTGTTAGCCGGTTCAGGGGATTATTTTTAGGATTAGCAATGAGGTTATATCAGGCGTTTAAGACATTATTGGTTTGTTTCCTGCTTCAGGCGGCAGAATCAGATGCCGCGACTCTGAAGATAGCGACGATATCACCCGATGGACTGTCATGGATGAAGAAATTCCGAGCCAGTACCAGGCAGATCGAGGAGCTGACGGAAGGGCGGGTGAAATTCAAAATATACCCGGGTGGTGTTCAGGGTGATGATGCTACGGTTTTGCGGAAGATGCGTATTGGCCAGTTGCATGGTGGCGTGCTTGCTGCTGGCAGTTTGACTCATTTCTATCCTGATCTGCAGATTTACAACCTGCCTTTGCAGTTCCGTTCAAATGCTGAAGTCGACTACATTCGCCAGGAAATGGACCAGATGATTGCTGACGGTCTTGAGGCTTCCAGTGTTCTTACCTTTGCTTTCATCGAGACAGGTTTCGCTTACCTGATGTCAAAAGACCCGGTGACATCGGTGGCAGATCTAAAAGACCTGAAAGCCTGGATTCCGGATGGTGATCCAATTGCTGCAGAATTAGTCAAGTCTTTTGGTGTGAGTCCTATCCCGCTGAATATCACGGACGTTTTGGCAGGCCTGCAGACAGGATTGATCAACGCGGTAATGGCGCCTCCGGCCGTCGCTCTGGCGCTCCAGTGGCACAATCATGTCAGCTATATGACAGATCTGCCTCTGGTCTACATATACTCAACAATGGTGATGCAGGAAAAAGCATTCGGTCGAGTAAGCGAGGGGGATCAAGCGATTATCAGGAGCGTGCTCAGTCAGGTTTTTGCTGAAATCGAGCGAGATACACGCGTTGATAATGAACGGGCTCTCCAGGCGATTTCTACCGTCGGGGTACAATCGTTATCAGTATCTGACGATGAGCTGGCCGAGTGGCAGTCCATGGCGGACCTGTCGGTAGAAAATCTCATCAAGTCTGGTGAAATCTCGGAAGAATCGGTTTTGCTTTACCTGCGTAATCTTGAAAACTTTCGTACTGGTAGTGGTCCTGAATAAGTGAGCGCCTTTTCACGCGTTACCCGCGGCTTGCACAAGCTCGAGGACACGGCGCTGATCCTCGCGCTGCTGGCTATGCTGTCCATGGCGCTCCTGCAGATCATCATGCGGAATTTTTTCGATAGTGGTTTTCTGTGGGCTGAGTCCTTTCTTCGTGTGCTTGTTCTCTGGGTGGCAATCCTGGGCGCCATGGTCGCCACACGTGAACGCAATCATATAAATATAGATCTTATTTCAAAACTCATGGCGACTGGCTCAATGTCATGGGTACGCAGGCTGACGCACCTGTTTTCGGCCATGGTCTGCGCGATTTGTGCTTACTATGCAGTCAGTTACATCCAGTACGAGTTTGAGGATGGCACTATCGCATTCGGGGTCGTTCCGGTTTGGCTTTGTCAGAGCATTATCCCTTTTGGGTTTGCTGTCATGGCTTGCCGTTTTCTCAATGCCCTGTTTTCACTCGATGGGCAGGCGCAGGACTGATGGGATCTGTCGGATCATTGCTCTTGTCGGTCATCGCTTTCCTCGGTGCACCTCTGTTCATCGTGATTCTCGCTGCTGCCATGCTGGGGTTTTATGTTTCGGATATACCGCTTACAGTTATCACGATCGAAATTTATCGTCTGGTTGATACCCCTCTGCTATTGGCACTGCCATTGTTTACGCTATCAGGCTACATCCTGGCCGAGAGTAATCTGTCCAGTCGTCTTGTCAGGGTTACTCAGGCAATGCTGGGTTGGATGCCTGGAGGCCTGGCTGTTGTTGCCTATGTGACATGCGCATTTTTCACGGCGTTTACTGGCGCTTCCGGTGTGACGATCGTCGCGGTTGGTGCGTTGTTGCTTCCTGCCCTTGTGGAAGGTGGTTATCGTGAGCGCTTTTCTCTCGGGCTGGTTACCACCTCGGGAAGCCTTGGGCTGTTGCTGGCCCCTTCGTTGCCTCTGATTCTCTATGGGGTTATTGTCCAGCAGATGGACCTTCCCAAACCTTTTACCTTGCAGGAGTTGTTCATTGCCGGACTGTTACCTGCGCTGTTGATGATTGTTCTTCTCACCGGTTACAGCATCTGGTCATCGCCGTCGAGCGCATTGCAACGAAGCGCCTTTGATCGGGAAACTGCCTGGCAGGCGCTCAAGGAAATGCGTTGGGAACTTCCTCTCCCGGTTCTCGTACTTGGAGGAATTTACTCTGGCTTTTTTGCCGTCTCGGAGGCTGCGGCGGTAACGGCTCTATACGTCTTGATCGTTGAAGTGGCGATTCACCGTGAAGTGCCATTGCCGCAATTGCCCCGGATAATCAGGGAAGCCATGGTCATGGTTGGAGGGATACTTCTCATTCTAGGTGTTTCCCTGGCCTTTACGAATTTCCTCATCGATGCAGAAGTTCCGCAGATGCTGATCGAGTGGGTCAGCGAGTTCATTGAAAGCAAGATTGCCTTCCTTATTCTTCTTAACCTGCTGTTATTGGCGCTGGGAGCGATTCTGGACATCTTTTCTGCGCTCGTGATCATGATACCTTTGATTGTCCCCCTGGCCTTGCGTTTCGGTATCGACCCGGTGCATCTGGGTATCATTTTTCTGGCGAACATGCAGATCGGTTACTTTACTCCTCCGATTGGAATGAACCTGTTCATTGCCAGTTATCGCTTTAAGAGGCCGATAGCTGAACTCTACCAGGCAACTCTGCCGTTTATGATGGTGTTGCTCGTCGCTCTGCTTCTCATTACCTATATCCCCGACCTGAGTCTCTTTTTTCTGGATCGCTGAAACAACGATATCTGAGGTCCGCTATTGGACATGAGATTGTCTCAATATCATGAGTGTGGCGGATCAGATAGGTGTTGTGTGAACGCGGGAAGAAACAATAAGATGACCTTTTCTGGCAGACGTTGTGTGTAGCCTGAATTCGGTGGGTCAGCAGAGGTGCTTTTAGCTGACAGTGATACCTCTGCAACTTTTACGCTACAGGGTTATTGTGGAATTTTTGAAGTACGTCCTGTCAATAGTAGATGTTGACATGAAGAGCACTATCATGAAGAGCACTATAGAGGTTGGATCACTTGGGTGATAAGACGCAATCATCGGCTTATTTACGTCTGATTGAAATCGGCATTGCGCTGTCGACAGAAAGGAATCTGGATAGTCTGCTGCAGAAAATCCTCGTGGAAGCAAAGTCCATGGCCAATGCAGACGGTGGAACTGTTTATATCCAGACAGATGAAGGCAGTTTGCAGTTTTCAATCTTGTTGAATGATTCTCTCGGCATCGCGAGAGGCGGGACTACTGGAGAAGCTATTTCTTTACCTGATGTCCAACTGTTCAAGGATGACGGCTCTCCCAATCTCAGCAATATTGCCAGCAGCGCTGTGCACCGGGGCGGTACAATCATCGTCGACGACTCAAGAAAAGATAAAGAGTTTGATTTCAGCGGGACGCGAGCCTTTGATGAGATGTTGGGCTATGTATCCACGTCTTTTCTCACGACTCGCTTTATCACCATGGGTGGTGAGTGTATTGGTGTTCTCCAACTGCTCAACGCTCAGGATGAATCCGGAGAAGTTGTACCTTTTGCCGGTGAGATTGTGCCGCTGATAGAAGCGCTGGCGTCGCAAGCTTCAGTGGCGATAGAGAATCGCACTCTCATTGATGAGCAGGTCGCATTGAAGGTCCAGTTGGAACGGGAAGTCGATGCTCGTACAGAGGAACTGAAGCAAGCGTTAACCAAATTGTCTGAAGCTCATATCATCCTCAAGGAGTTGAATACCATCGACACGGTTACCGGTATTCGAAATCGCCGTTTTTTCGATGATGTCCTGGATCAGGAATGGCGCAGGGCACGACGTCAGCGTTACTCGATATCGCTGTTGCTGCTTGATATCGATCACTTCAAACAGGTCAACGACAACTTCGGCCATCTTGCCGGGGATGAATGCCTGGCAGCAGTTGCGAAGAAAGCCGATACGACCTTTCATCGGCCTTCGGATGTGGTTGCGCGATATGGCGGGGAAGAGTTTGCTGTAATCCTGCCCTATGTGACAGAAGCAAATGCATATGCCCTGGCTGAGAATCTGCGGCTCGATATCGAGAGTGAAACCTTTGTTGCCGATGGCCATGAGCTGAAAATTACTATCAGTATTGGCGTCGCGACCCTAACGCCTGATGAAAACAATGCTCCTCGGGATCTGATAGGTGCCGCTGATAACCAGCTTTATGCCGCCAAGGAAGGTGGCCGGAATCTTGTCTGTCAGTAGATAGGCAAGACTAAAACCCCAATGCCAGACCTTCTTTCCTGTGGTCTGAGCCGGCACAGTATCCATCCCTCATCTTTATGATTGCCTGACCGCCGCCGAAAAGATACTCGGGACTGCCGACGACGATATCGTGGCCCCGAGACTTGAGGGACTCGATCACCTCGACTGCGATGCCTT
>CAXPUI010000068.1:0-6376 GCA_964220205.1 Candidatus Allofontibacter communis
AGTTGCAGATCCTGACCACCCTTGTCCTCGGTTTCTATAAGCGCTGATGGCAGCCACATTCGAATCATCTTTATGGAAGGCAGCATCAGCAGCGCCATCAAGGCAATAACGCTCACAGGACTGCTGGCACCCATTGCCACACTGAATTCATCAGGAGTCATGGCCATAGCCTCCGATACTGCAACAAAATTGACCGCACCACCTATCCAGCCTGCGGTGTATACAGCCGCGACTTTGGGGCCAATATCTCCAAGATCGAGCAACACATAACCCAGCATAGCGCCAATGATCGTGCTGACCGCTGCAATACCGAAACCCAGCATCACCCGGCCGCTTTCCCGAAAAATACGTCGCAGATCCGCCTTGATCAACAACAGGGGGATCGCCATCGGCATAAGAACACCACCGACAAAATCATAAGCCTGAGACTTGGCAGGAATAACCCCCGTGTTAGACAACAGCACGCCGAGCAGGATGATCCAAACAACACCCGAGGTCTTCTTTCCCAATTCGGTCCCATCGATCCAGAAACCAAAAAAGGCCAGGCCGGACAGCACGAAAGCCATGGCAAACAAATTGTCAGCGTCTATCATGGCAATCCTCTCCAAGTCGGCCACCTGAGGCGACCTTCAGCATGATCCGGGCTAGGAACTCGATATCCTCTGACGATAGTTGCTTGAAGGCTCCGACAATAGTGGCAACATATTTCTCGTAATTTGCTTCAAACTCAAGACGCCCCTTGTCGGTCAAGCGTACAGTCTGGATGCGCCGGTCTCCCTGATCGGCCACCCTGACAACAAGTCCGTCGCTCTCAAGGTGCCGGACCACTCCGGTAACATTCCCTTTGGACACCACCAATTGTTTCGCCAATTCACTCATGTTGAGCCCTTCGGCGTGATGCGAGAGCAGCAGCAGAATATCAAACCGGGGCAGATTAAGCCCACTACCCGCCATCACTCGCCTGAGGTGTCTCTCTATGTCCGTAAAGCCTCCCAGCAGAGAAAACCAGGCGCGGACTTTTGCTATGTCCTCAGTCACAGGTTGCGCTTCTCGCTGCGCCAGGCTGGTGAAAAAATTGTCAGTCACTTCAATGCACCCAGGTAGGCTTCGAGGGATTGTAAAACAGCTTCATTCTCAGACCTGAGGCCTATCGTGATACGCACCTGGTCACCATCGTTGCCCGATGGCCTGGGCAGGATACCGTCCGCCTCCAGCCAGGCCACGAGGCTTTCAGCGGTTGCGGCTTCTATATTCTCAACATTCAGCAGGTAGAAGTTGGCCACGCTTTCGCTGACCGCAAATCCCAGGCTACGTATTGACGGCACCAGCCAATCAAGTTCCTCGCGGTTGGCATCTCTGACCCTGGCAACAAATTCCTGGTCCTTCACGGCAGCGGTCGCAGCCGCCATCGCCGCGCTGTTAGCATTGAACGGCGTCCGCAATGAGTTAATACCTTCAATCACTGATTGCCCCGCGCAGGCCCAGCCGATTCTCAGACCGGCGAGGCCATAGATTTTGGAAAAAGAATGGGTGACGACGATATTCTCTCGGGTCGTCGCATAACCAAGGCCATCATCGTAATCGTCCGAGGTCACAAATTCTGCATAGGCCCCATCCAGAATAAGCATGACGGTGTCGGGAACGCCTGCGACGAGTCTCGCCAGCTCATCAGCGTTAATGCAGGTTCCCGTCGGGTTGTTGGGATTCGCAACGATAACCATCCGGGTGCGTTCCGTCATTGCGCCCAGGATGCTATCAACATTGATGAGATCCGCCTTCTCCGCAGCCAGAACGATATCGGCTCCCTGTGCTTCGACATAGATCGGGCACATGACAAAGTGATTATGTGTCAGGACCACCTCATCGCCACCGTTGAGAAACTTCCTCGCACACAGACCGATTAATTCTTCCGAACCATTGCCACAGACAATACTCGCCGCTGGCAGGTTGTAGACATCAGCAATTGCCTCGCGCAGCGCCGTCTGCCCGCCATCAGGATAACGATGCAGAGCCTCTTGTTGACCGACAAAAGCTTCGGTCGCTCGGGGACTGCAACCGTATGAAGACTCGTTACTCGACAGTCTGATCAAGCGACCCGGATCCGAGAATGTGCTGGTAGTCACGGCCTGACCTGACCTAGACCAATAAACGGCCACGGGCTCGCCATAGTCTCGACCGGCACCTCTATCAGCACCGGACCCCGCTCCTTGAAAGCCTGTCGAATCGACCGCCGCAGTTCCTCCGGACTCTGCGCTCGAAGCCCGACAGCGCCGAAACTCTCTGCCAGAGCGACAAAGTCAGGGTTTACCAGCTGGTCAGCAATATTGGCATTGTTACCGAAGTGCCTTTGCTGATCCCGGTGGACATTACCAAAGCGCCCATCCGCAAAGACTATCGTGACCAGATTCACCTGGTTGGCGACCGCAGTTGCTATTTCCTGGACATTGAACATCAGCCCACCATCTCCGCTGATCTGTATGACCTGCTTATCTGGGCAAGCCAACTTAACGCCTAATGCTGTCGCGTAGCCGAAACCAAGCGTGCCCTGGTAACCGCTCGTTATCAGCTGCCGTGGTCGATAGACAGGAAAGGCAAACCATGCGGCAAAGCCTGTCTGCGTGACCTCATCAACGAATATGCCATCTTTCGGCAATTCTTCACGAATCACCTTCAGGTAACTCAACTGCGGCTGCACTTCAGCAAACTTCTTGGCAAGACCTGACTTCAAACCCAGCAGTTCCTCCCGCCTCGAGGCTCGCTGCACGTTGAATGACCCAACAGCATTCGTCAGTTCCATCAGCGTCTCAGTTGCGTCACCGACAAGCGCGACTTCAGGCTCATGCAATCTGGTAATCTCTACAGGATCTATATCGACCCTGATAATCGGCAGATCCTTCACCCCCCAGTACATCAGGGGATATTTCAGACGGGTTCCGACTGCCAGCACAAGATCTGCTTCTGCCCAAAGATGATTTGCACCCGGATAGGTGAAGCTAAGATAGTGTTCATCAGAGACAATTCCTCGCCCTTGTCGAAAAGCGCCAACTGGCGCCTGCAGCGCCTCAGCCAGATCCCGCAGGGGCTCACCCGCGTCCCGGGCACCACCACCAACAATGATCAACGGTCGCTTCGCAGCACCAAGCAATTTTGCCGCTCGTTGGATTGCTTCCGGGTCAGGAGGCTGTTGTCCAGGTGGATCACTCGGTTCGATCAGAGTGACCTCTTCTTCGCTTTCCATTACGTCCATGCACATCTCTACTTCCACAGGCCGCGGCCTGCCGGAGTTCAGCGCCTGGAATGCTCTATCGATAGCGAGCGGAGCATCAGCCGGCCTGTCTATCCGCTCCGCACTCTTGGTGAGGTAAGACACGATATCAAGCTGTCCAGGGAGTTCATGCAGGTAGCCAACACCGACGCCAAGCCCCGATGAGGGAATCTGGCCGGCAACACACAGTACTTTGGCATTAGCACCATAGGCTGTGAGCAAAGCCGCTGTTGTATTCAACAAGCCTGGGCCAGGGACAACGGAATAGACACCAACCCGCCCCGTCGCAGCTGCGTATCCGAACGCCATGTAGGCTGCGCCTTGCTCGTGTCGTGAAGTCACTAGCTGCAGACGATCAGCCGCCTCACGATAGGCATCGTATAAATAGTAGAGCTGGCCACCTGGAAGACCAAATACAGTATCAACCCCCTGTGCCAGCAGGGATTCAACGATGGCTTTGCCACCGTTCATTAACGCCATGATTGACCCGGTTGCGTCGTGCTTGAAAAAGAAGTTTAAGACTAAACTAGTTCCACAGACAAATCTCGGGTTCTTTGTTAACCGCTTCGTTAGCCGCTTCCTTTCCGTGACTGGACTGTCCGTTTACTCGGCGCCTCGTGTCAGCTCGGCGACTCTTTCCTCACAGGTTTACTGTCTATCGGGGGCCCAAAAAAGACATTGCATGCACATTTAGTTTAGCAATAAACTATTTGCGCTGTGGTTTGTACAACATTAATCAAAGGTCATCATTAATCAAAGGTCATCGGGGGCGCTGATCATGAAAAATATAACCAGTAACGTGGCTTTTACCAGCCTGGGCGCATTGTTTCTGTCTTTGGGCCTGACATCTATTCCTGCGGCGGCAGAAGAAAGCGCCGTGCTTGAAGAAATCGTTGTCACTGCACAACGCCGGGCACAAAACATCCAGGACGTACCCATAGCCATCACTGCATTCACTGGCGAGGAACTGGAAAAATCCAATATCACAGGTGCTACTGATTACCTGGCAAGGACACCCAACGTCAGTTTTACTGAAGACGGGCAGAGTGGCAGTCGCGGTCTCGGCATCGCGATCCGTGGCGTAAACAACCTTGTTTCAGGTGAAAACGCTTTCATTAACTCGGTGGGAATTTATCTCGACGAATTCAGTGTCGCTTCAGTTCCCAACCAGGTAGCGAACCCATTCCTGCCTGATATGGAGCGGGTTGAAGTGCTTCGAGGCCCTCAAGGAACTCTCTTCGGCAGAAATTCCCTGGGCGGGGCATTGAACCTGACAACCAAGGCACCGACCGATGAGATGGAAGGCAGCATAAAGCTCGGCACTGAGAACTACGATGACGCCGGCGACATGTTTAACGTAACCGGGACATTCAATCTGCCCCTGGCGGATAACTTCGCGGTACGAGGCACGCTCTTCTATGAGGACAGCTCCGGGCTTGTTGAAAACATCAACCCGACGGGTGCCAGCGACAGTGGTCACGAATACACGATGGCTCGACTCCGGGCGACCTGGGATCTGAGCGACCAGACCACCCTTAACCTGACATGGATATATTCCGACGAAGATCAGGGGACGGATGAAAATGTTCCTTCGGGCGTTCTCGATCTCGATACGGTTGACACCCTGGGCATTACCTCCGCGATCGATCCCGGTACCGGCTTCTGGCCAGACAACCGGAACAAGCTCTCTCATGACCTCGACGAGCACAACAAACTCGATTCCGTTGTCTTCGTCGTCAACCTGTCTCACGAACTTACCGACACCATGACGTTGAAGTGGATCACTGGATTCATCGACGCAGAACAGAAACGTCTGTTTGATAATGATCTCATTGGTGGTGTTGATGCCCTGATACGTACCAACACCTACGAGGGCGAATCCTGGAGCACGGAGCTCCGTCTGGAAAACACCACTGACTCAGTCTCCTGGGTTGCCGGTATACTTTATGCCAGCGATGATCAGGAACAGGAAAACGCTGTCGCCGTCTCGAGCGACCCTACCGCCACTATAGACGGTATTGGTTTCCTGCCACCCTTCCCACCTGGTCTCGGCCTTGCGCTTAACCAGAAGAACTTCGAAGTCGAGTCCCTGGCTATTTTCGGCGACATGACGTGGAGTCCTAACGAGCGATGGGACCTGACCATCGGTGCTCGATTCACCAACGATGACGTCACAAACGAGGTGCAGGCCTATGGTATTGCACCGTTCGTCCTGCCAGTCGATGACTTCTTCGGGAGTTTCGGCAATGTTCCACGACCATTGGCATCAGCCGAAGAATCCTTCTCGGACTTTACGCCACGATTTAGCGCGCGTTACCACATGAGTGATAACGTGAATCTCTACGGTTCGATTTCCAAGGGCTACAAGGCTGGAGGCTCCAGCGTCGGTAACAACACGAATACCCCGAACAGCGATCCGTTCATCGTTGGCTTCGACGAGGAGACGCTCTGGAACTACGAAGTAGGTTTCAAATCCGAACTGGCGAACGACCGAGTCCGATTAAATGGCGCGCTTTTCTTCCTCGACTGGACTGACCTGCAGATGGAAGCATTCCGCTTCCTGACCCCGGGGGATCTGTCCTCTAATTTCGAACAAACCATCAATATCGATGACGCCGAAGCAACGGGTATCGAACTCGAACTGCTGGCTCTCGTTTCCGATAATCTGACGCTTGGCGCGACATTAGGCGTTCTGGATACCGAGATCACGTCAGATAGCACAGCGGAAATCACCGGTGGTTTTGTCGTCGATCTGAAAGGCGAAGATATTCCCAAAGCGCCCGAGTTAACCATGAGCGCATTCGCCGAGTATGCCTGGAACCTCAACAGCGGTGCAGAAGCCTGGGTCCGCGTTGAATTTATTCATCGCGACGGGCAGTACTCTGACGTGGAAGGTCTGACGAACGCCCAGACCCGAGGCCCCTCCCCAAACCAGGGCCTGGTAAGAGCTTTGGCCAGCGAATTCCCCTATAAGAGCCCGGATTATGACATCTGGAACATTCGCGGCGGATTTAACTTCGAAAAATGGTCGCTCACTGCTTTCGTCGAAAACGCCTCTGATGAGGAGTACTACACTGGCACGCAGGAGAACTTTGGAGCCAGCGGCATTCG
>CAXPUI010000069.1:0-2133 GCA_964220205.1 Candidatus Allofontibacter communis
GGATGCGCTGGTTGACCACATGATTGGTAAAGAGCAGACGGGTGATCCTGCCCGCCGGTTATCGAGCGTTAATTCCTTTATCAAGTGGCGAGGGGAACACGGTTACGGTCCGGGCCTGGGTTTGCACTGTGATCAGACCTCTAACCCCTTTCCCTGGGGACGTACTGCCCTCACCGCTAATGTCACCTGGCCTCCGACTGATTATTCACATGAAGGCGGTGCTCTGGCCTATGTGCCGGGGTCTCACAAGGCGAACGCTCGACCTACACAAGACGCTGCCAGCTCCGCGATTGCCACGACGGCACCGCGTGGCTCGGCGATCATATTTCATGGTGCAACCTGGCATGGTGCTTTTCCTCGGAAGATACCTGGCGTACGACTGTGTGCGGTTACCTATTACCGCCACGAGGCTGTGCTGCCGCAGGAGAACCTGCGGGTGACGATGGCCGACGAGCCGTGGGATGACTGCGATGATCCGGTATTGATGCGCCAGCTCATTGGCTTCGATGACAAGTTCCCTTATACGGAGCAAGGCTTCCCCTTACCCAGGATTGCTTCTTGATCCGACGATTGTCGGATACAGATCTGCCGCGTCGTGGTGTCTCGATGTTCGCGCAACCTCGGCATGGGGTGTTTTTTGGTGCCACATTTATCGTTACTGGTATTGTCCTTATGCTGGTTGGTCTGGGCCTGCTATCAGTGCAGTTGCGTGGCGCCGATGAGTGGCTGTTGGCTGTGTTTGGTTACGCGCTCCTGTCAGCCGGACTTTATGTTCTCCGGCAGTCTGTTGAGCAAGGCAGTCGGCTGAGACGGAAAAGGCACATGCTGCAATCCCGACCCGGTGAACCGTGGTTGGCTGACTATGTCTGGGATCCAGAGAGAATGTCAGGCACGTTCGAGTCGAGCACCTGGAGTTACTTGATTGGCACGGCTTTCCTGGTAGGACTGGCTGCACCCTTTCACTGGGGGGCTTTTGTGGCGAAAAGCGGTAGCGTAGTCTGGGGATATGCTGCAGCGGCGGGTGTCATCGACCTGCTGGTTCTGTTGGCAGCTTATAGCACGTACGGAGTCATCTCTAGGGAGCGCAGATTCGGGCCGACTTCAGTGCGCTGGCACACCTTTCCGCTGAGACGTGGAGAGCCGATCATTCTTGAATGGCAGGCGGGTGCCCAGTTTCCCTTAAGTTCCAATCTGAGTGCGACGATCCAACTCGTTGAAGAATTTTTTCGAGTGAGTGGTACGGGTAAGAATCGCCGCTCCCATCTTGAGTTTAACTGCCTGTATGAGCAGGGGCTGACCATGGTCACAGACACGGCAGGAGGTCTTTATCAGATGAACTTTACCTTGCCGGAAAATCTGCCGCCGACTCATCTGTCCGCTGATACCCAGGGTGAAGAGCTGCCACGATATTACCTCCTGACCATCAGGCTGAACGAGCCCGCCCATGAGACTTTCAAGGAATTTTACCTGCTGCCGGTTTATTAACTTAGCCCGCCTTGGATACGATCACGGATTTATCTGGCCCGCGGGGGTAACCAATGACGAATCTTTGGTTAAAGGGAATCAAAGGTAGTCGGACCTCCGGCACTATACTGCCTTTATCGGGCCCTGATCTCTGCCAGCTTGCTCTTGATCTCTTCATGATAGTCCCGGTCTATGCGGTAGCCCGCATAAATACAGGCTGCGATCAGTCCGAACAGCATGGCAAACGGGCCATCAACCACACCAAGACGAAACAGCACGTCGTCCGGGACGTCGCCTGGCACCGCACCAGGTGGCAGGAAAATGTAGTAATCAATTGCTATACCCGCAACCAGGTGACCAATGCCATTGGTGACTTTCGCGAAAAAAGTGCGTGCAGAGTAGAAGATGCCTTCCTGGCGTCGCCCGGTCTTGAGTTCGTGTTCGTCGGCGATGTCAGCCAGGGCAGACATGACGCTGATGTTTAGTATCGAACCGCAGGCTGAAGAGAAAATGCCGATACTGATGATGAAACCGACAAGCTCCCAGGATGAGTTGTCCGGTGCCAGGCCCAGCAGCTTCAGTGTCACAGCGGTTGACCAGAAAACACTCAAGCCTGCCGCTGCAGCGACGATCGTCCACCATTTGTCGAAATACTGGTGAGCCAGGGAG
>CAXPUI010000070.1:0-3036 GCA_964220205.1 Candidatus Allofontibacter communis
CTCAAGCTCTGCGACAAGCAGCGGTCCGGCGCAGGCCAACGGCGCATATCGGGCAACCCCTTCCGTGCTGGCGTGAGCCCGATGAGCGGTTCCAAAAGCATCCATGACATAGACCTCCTCCAAAGCCGCAAGTTTCCTGGCGAGCGCTTCATCGTTGTGCTTCTCACCGACGTTGATACGGATATTTTCGAACAGGATGATCTGTGCATCCACCGGATCGAACCCGTCAAGGTAGTTATCCACCAGGGCCACTGAAAGTCCGGAAAGTTCTTCTATACGCCTGGCAACAGGCGCGAGACTCGCCTCCCGCTGCTCACTAATCGGCACCCCTTCCTGTGGTCGCCCGAGATGGGACATGACCATCACATAGGCGGCCTCACTGGCAGCGTATTCAAGGGTTGGCAATGCAGCCCTGATCCGTGCATCACTGGTCACCTTGCCATCGAGGACAGGAACATTGAGATCCTCGCGGATAAGAACCCGTTTGTCATGAATATCGAGATCTTTGAACGCGATCGGCATCAATTGAGCGCCTTGACCGCCTTAACCACAGCATCAACGGTAAAGCCAAACTGCTCGAATAGAACTCCTCCGGGCGCACTGGCACCAAAACTGTTCATGCCGATAACATCGCCATCAAGGCCAACCCATTTTCTCCAGTAGTCACAATGCCCGGCTTCCACCGCAACCCGTTTGCGGGTCGCCATGGGCAGTACGCTCTCCCGATAGTCGTCATCCTGGGACTCAAATACCTCAACCGACGGCATCGATACTACCCTGACGGATACGCCCTCTTCAGCAAGGATTCGACCCGCTGCAAGAGCCAGCGCAACTTCTGATCCCGTGGCTATCAGAATATTCTCGGGCTGTTCATCAGCATCAAACAGCACATAAGCCCCGCGTTCAATATCTGCCAAGTGTGTTTCACTTCGCTCAATCGTTGGTAAACCCTGGCGGGACAGTACCAGCGCCGTCGGACCTGCATCCTGTTCAATCGCGCTGCGCCAGGCGAAGACGGTTTCGACGGCATCGCAGGGACGCCAGACCCGCATATTGGGCGTACCCCTGAGGTTGGTTAACTGCTCCACGGGCTGGTGGGTCGGACCGTCCTCTCCCTGACCGATGGAGTCATGGGAATAGACCAGGATATTTGGAACACCCATCAGCGCCGCCATTCTGGCGGCATTTCGAGCATATTCCATGAATATCAGGAACGTACCCGAGAAGGGACGAAGACCGCCATGCAACGCCATGCCATTGCCTATGGCTGTCATACCAAATTCCCGGACACCGTAATAGAGATAATTTGCATCCGCCTCGTTCGCGCTCATCGCCCTGGCCTCGGGCCAGATGGTACAGTTTGAACCCGACAGGTCCGCTGATCCACCAGTCAGTTCCGGCAGTAGACCGGCTACTTTAGCGATTACCTCACCCGAGGCATTCCTCGTTGCCAGGGTCCGAGACGCTGACTGGAACTCCCGCGCCAGTTGCAATATCTCATCTGACCAGTTGTCTGGGAGTCGACGTTAAATCACCCGTTCAAACTCAGCAGCGAGAACTGCATCCCTTGCATGATATTCCGCCAGTCTCTGCTGCCAGTCACTTTCGGCTTCGCTGCCCTTCTGACGACAGTCCCAGGCCGAATAAATGTCATCCGGGATATCGAAAGGTTCATGGGGCCATCCCAGGCTTTCTCGAGTCAAAGCAATCTCATCGTCCCCAAGCGGGTTACCGTGACTACTTGCGGTACCGGCTTTATTGGGGGAACCGTAACCAATGCGGGTCTTGCAGCAGATAATACTCGGCCGCGGGTCCTGCTGCGCCGCTACCAGGGCAGCTTTTATGGCAGCTGGGTCGTGACCATCGACGTTGTCCTGGACATGCCAGTTATAAGCAGCAAATCTTTTCGGTGTGTCATCGGTAAACCATCCATCGATCTCCCCATCAATGGAAATACCATTATCATCATAGACGCATACCAATTTGGAAAGCTGAAGTGTCCCCGCAAGAGAAGCAGCTTCATGCGAAATACCTTCCATCAGACAGCCATCACCCGCAAAGACATAAGTAAAGTGATCAACGATCTTGAGGTCTGTTAGATTGTAACGAGCCCCCAGGATCTTTTCAGCGACTGCCATACCCACAGCATTGGCAAAGCCCTGGCCAAGTGGACCGGTGGTCGTTTCAACGCCAGGCGTCTCTCTATACTCAGGATGCCCCGGCGTTTTGGAGCCTAACTGACGGAAATTCCGGATTTCATCGATCGACAGGTCATAACCTGTCAGGTGCAGCAACGCATATAGCAGCATCGAGCCATGGCCATTCGACAACACAAACCGGTCGCGATTGAACCAATTCGGATTGCCAGGACTGTGGACCATGACATCCTGCCAGAGTACCTCCGCAATATCGGCCATACCCATTGGAGCACCTGGATGACCAGAGTTAGCTTTTTGTACAGCGTCCATCGCCAAAGCCCGGATGGCGTTAGCGGTTCTCTTATCTGAACTCATTGAAATACCGGCAGGAAACGACCCTACCATTTTCGCTTATGGTTGAGGAGACGTCTACTCTTGCAGCTCCAGTCGAGCGAAATTTCCTTCCCTGGCTGTATGAATGGCACTCCAGCGACCATTGAAAACATCTCAGCTTCCCACACTGGGCTTCGTACGACTCAGCTAGTAGAATCCAAGCCTTTTGTATAGGGCAGAAAGCCGCAACAAGGATTTCGTTCATGACTGTTAACAGCACTTTTACCTCCGAATCTGTCTCAGAGGGTCATCCGGACAAGATGGCCGACCAGATATCGGACGCTATCCTGGACGCCATTATCGCCGAGGATACCAACGCGCGTGTTGCCTGCGAGACGATGGTGAAAACCGGAATGGTCGTCGTCGCCGGCGAAATTACCACTGACGCCTGGATCGATCTGGAATCCCTGTGTCGAGAGGTCATTATGGATATCGGCTATAACAGCTCCGATGTTGGCTTCGACGGAGCTTCCTGCGCAATCATCAACGCGATTGGCAAGCAGTC
>CAXPUI010000071.1:0-4757 GCA_964220205.1 Candidatus Allofontibacter communis
GGCGCTGATGAGGGCGCTGTCTCTGGATGCACGCGTGGAATCGGTTCAGCAGGTGCAACCTTACAGGGCTCTGGCCTACAACGACCCTTATTTTTCCTTGCAGGATGTGGTGTCCGGGGAGAGCATCGAGACCATACATGAGCTGGCAACCGGAAAAGACGTTGTCGTAGGGATTGTGGATACTGGGGTTGATCGCTGGCATCCGGAGCTGGCAGATCGCATCATTTATAGCAAAGATTTTGTCAGCGACGATGAAGCAGACTTCGATGTGGATGAACACGGTACAGCGGTAGCTGGTGTCATTGGCTCCGCTGCCAATAATGATCTTGGGATTGTCGGCATCGCACCTGAGGTCAGTCTGATGGTTTTTAAGGCCTGCCGGGAGGATCATCCCGCTCGCCAAACATCATGTGACTCAGTATCGATTATTCGCGCCTTGAACGATGTGCTTTCTCAGCAGCCTGATATTCTTAACCTCAGTCTTGCAGGCCCGAAAGACCCCATGATAGCCCGCCTGCTGCGCGCTGCGGTCAGTCGGGGCATCGTCCTTGTAGCAGCGGTGGACGAAGGGCAACCCTGGCAGCAGTCTTTTCCGGCCAGCATGCCTGAAGTCATTGCCGTAGCGACGGCAGGTGGTGGAAATACCAGTCGCGGCCTGGTCCTGGCACCAGGTGCAAATATGCTGACAACCTCACCTGGTGCAACTTACGGGTTCAAATCAGGGTCATCAATGGCAACTGCCTATGTGTCGGGGGTGGCGGCGCTGATGAAAGAGACCACGCCCGGGCTGACCGCAGCCCAGATCCAGGCGATGCTGTTGCGAACATCAAGACTGGACGAAAACCAGGTGCCGGTTGTTGATCTCTGTCTGGCGGTAAACTCGGCCGCTAATCTGGATTACCCGATGTGCCCGGTAAGTCGAAACGTCGCGCTCAAGCAGTAAATGATTTACCGGCTGTAACTGTTCGATAGCGATGCAATCGTGTCAAAAAACTCCCGGGCAGTTTCTTCAATAATGTCAGCAACCGGTCGAATCTCGTCAATCCGTCCCGCCACTTGTCCGGACAAGGCGACGGCGGCTTCCATATCACCACCGAAGTAAAGGGATTGGGCGTCGCCGAACTGGCCAAAGACATTTTCGTCAATTGCCTTCTCCATTGCCGTCGTGCGGTCTGTGCGGAGTGCTCTCAAGGCGGGAGAATGGAACTTGTTCAGGAAAACAGTACCGGTTTCCTCTGCGTCAACGATCGCATTCTTCCAGTTGTCGTGCACAGGGGATTCCAGTGCGGACACCATGCGTGTGCCCATTTGCACGCCTTCAGCACCCAGGGCAAAGGCAGCAGCCATGGTGGCACCGTCAACCATGCCGCCAGCTGCAATAATGGGTACATTGACCTTGGAACGAACCAGCGGCAGGAGCACCATCGATGCGACTGGATTGGGGTTCTTGAATCCCCCGCCTTCACCGCCCTCGACGATCAGTCCATCGACACCTGCTTCGACAGCCTTGATGGCGCCAGCCAGTGTGGGTACGACGTGAAAAACCGTCAGTCCAGCGGCCTTCAGGTCCTCGGTGTAACGAGTTGGGCTGCCAGCAGATGTCGTCACAAACTTGATGCCCTGGTCGACGACAAACTGGACGATATTCGGGTCGCGGACGAACGCCTGAGCGATGTTGACGCCAAAAGGCTTGTCGGTCAGATCGCGCATCTTGCGGATTTCCTCTTTCACCGCATCGAGTTCACCTGAAGAGGTTTCGATAATACCCATGCCGCCAGCATTGCTGACTGCAGAGGCCAGTTGAGACCGAGCGATCCAGCCCATGGGCGCCTGGACGATGGGTAGTTCAACGCCGAGCATCTCGGTAACACGATTACTGAATGACATTAGATTCTCCGCAAAAGTTGGTAAGTATAGTTAAAGTTAGTGCTGTGATGCTGTTCCTCGACGACTTTGAAACTCGACGGTACCTCCGGGAAGTAGACATCACCGGTTGCTTCAAGACTGATGGTTGTCAGATGAATTTCGTCCGCCTGACCGATGGCCTGGCGATAGAGCTCGCCACCACCCGCGATAAAGATGGGTTTCCCAAAAGACTCTGCCATGGTCAGTGCAGCGTCGAGTGAGTGACAGATCGTGCAGCCATCGATGCGCAGTTCCGTATTACGGGTCACCACGATCGTTTCGCGACCCGGTAGTGGTCTCCCGATGCTGTCGTAGGTCTTGCGGCCCATGATCAGTGTGCCGCCCATGGTGATTGACTTGAAGATCTGTTGTTCACCTTCAACTTTCCAGGGAATATCGTCGCCCTGGCCGATAATGCGATTGCTGGCCTGGGCGGCGATGAGAGCAACAGTCACATCTGCTCCACGGTACTGATACCCAGGAGACCCAGGCCGTGCTGCAGAACCCTGCCGCTGAGGCTGCACAGTTGCAAGCGGGAAGAGCGGGTCGGTTCGTCGGCTTTCAGCACTGGACATTTTTCATAGAACGCGCTGAAAAGCCCCGCGAGCTCAAACAGGTAGTTGCACAGGATGTTTGCCTGATAGTCCTCGGTAACATCTTCCACGGCTTCGGGATACTGAAGCAGTTTCATGGCGAGCGCCAGCTCTGCCGGTTCTTCGAGGTTGAACTGACCATCACCGGGGTCCTGCCCGTTATCCGCACGGCGGAAGATACTGACAATTCGCGTGTAGGCATACTGCAGGTAGGGCGCGGTGTTGCCCTCGAACGACAACATGGTATCCCAGTCGAAAACGTAGTCGGTTGTGCGGTTCTTCGAGAGCTCGGCGTACTTGATGGCACCGATTCCCACAACTCTGGCGATTTCATCTTTCTTGGCATCATCCAGCTCGTCGTTTTTGTCACCAATAAAGGCCCTCGCTCGGCTGATGGCTTCCGTCACCACGCTGGCCAGTTTGACAGCGCCACCCTCGCGAGTTTTGTAGGGTTTGCCATCCTTGTTGAGGATAGCGCCAAATGGAACATGGCGAAAAAGTTGGTCCTCGTTGATGAAGCCGGCCGCTCTACCGATGGCAAATAACTGGGCGAAGTGCAGTGACTGACGACCGTCGACGAAATAGATGGCGCGATTGACGTCCAGTTCCTGCGCCCGGTAGCGGACAGCAGCGAGATCGGTCGCAATGTAGGGAAAGCCGCCGTCAGATTTCTGGATGATAGCGGGTAGAGGCTCATCGTCCTTGCCCTTGAACTCGGGCAGAAAAACACATCTTGCGCCATCAGAGAGCTCAATCAGGCCAGCGGCTTCAAGGAGCGCAACAATGGTATTCAGGTCGTCGTTGTAGGCACTTTCCGGCTTGACGTCTGCCGGCGACAGGGAGATTTCCAGCAGGTCATAGATGGCCTGGCAATGCCTGATGGATTCAGTGATAAATCGTTGCCATAAACCCAGACACTTTTCGTCGCCGGATTGAAGCTTGACCACAAAGTCGCGCGCCCTGGCAGCAAAGTCGGGGTCGGTTTTAAACAGCGCACTGGCCTTCTGGTAAAAGACCTCGAGGTCTTTCAATTCGGTTGCCAGTGGTTTGCCGTCACTTTCCAGCTTATCCATGTAGGCCAGCAGGCTGCCGAATTGTGCACCCCAGTCGCCGACGTGGTTGGCTCGGATGACATCGTGCCCTAAGAATTCCATGATTTTCACATTGGCGTCACCGATCGTCGTTGATCGGAGGTGACCGATGTGCATCTCTTTGGCCAGGTTTGGCGATGAATAATCCACGACGACCTTCTGCTTCGACTGCGGTGCAATACCCAGGCGTTCATCGCTGGCCATATCGGCCAGGCATTGAGTGATAAAGTCGATAGATAAGGTGACATTAATAAACCCAGGCCCGGCAATTTCCAGGGTTGCTGTGTCGGCGATATTGTCACTGAGCGCAGCGACAGCTTTTTCAGCGAGTTCCCGCGGGTTCTGTCCGAGTTTCTTGGCAGCACCCATGACACCATTGGCCTGATAATGACCGAATTCCGGTTTGCCGGATTGTCGGACGATAGCCGGTGCATCCGCGGCTCCTGCGGATGTTAACGCTAGCTCAACCTGTTGGCTCAGATGCTGCTTCAGGTTCATGGTGGGTATCGGCTCGAAAAAAGCGGGTCATATTAGCCAAATGTGGCGGAAGAGTCATCCTGCCTGTCCCCAGGCTCTTCACCATCCAGTATGTGCCGGACCTGCTGCCGAACTTGATTAATGCCATAGGGTTTGAATATAAGAGGTAGCTCGGGGTCAACTAAAAAACGATCTTCCAGGTACTGTCGAGAGTAAGCCGTCGTTAGGATAAATTTCACGTGGGTGTTTACTTGTTGCAATGCTTTGACGATTTCCAGCCCACCGATTTTTGGCAAGATGACGTCGATGAGCGCCAGGTCGATGGTTTTCTTGTTTTGCAGGAACAGGTTCACGCCGGCTTCGCCGTCGGCTGCGGTGAGGACTCGATAGCCGGCCCCAAGCAGAATGAGTCTGGTCAGACTCCGAACCTGTTCGTCATCCTCGATGACGAGAATGGTCTCGTTTCCTCCAGCTGGCCGGGCAGTCTCGACTTTATGTCGTGCTGCTGGCAACTGTTTGGTGACAGGCAGATAAACCCTAAACGTCGTTCCTTGTCCAATTTCGGAAGCCACCTCTATTGACCCACCATGCTGATTGACGATATCGAAGACGATTGCCAGCCCCAGGCCCGTTCCCTGATCTGAATTCTTGGTCGTAAAAAGTGGTTCGAAGATGCGTTTTTGCACGTCGG
>CAXPUI010000072.1:0-2809 GCA_964220205.1 Candidatus Allofontibacter communis
GCTACCTTGTGGTCCTGTCGTTCAACCAGGAACGCGGTATCGAAGAAGGCCTTAATATTTTCCGGCGTTATGTCGGAACCGGCCTGAACCGCCAGAGAGACGGCAGACAGCAACAGCACAGACAGATATTTCATGGTGAGGGCCTCGCGGGTCCAACCGGATGGTTACGCATTTATCCGTTCCTTTTTTTGTTCGCTTGTTCTGTTTTTTTCACTCTGTTTGATACTCGCTGGTGCCGCTCTTCTACTCTGTGACCCCGGATATTGTCAGAACGGCAGGGCGCGTTGCCGAACTGTTCTTCGACCGGTTCTGACTGGATCCTGAGCTACATCAATGCCACGCTGGAAGGTGACAGCACCGGGAGCGCCTGAGCGAGCCTGCTCAATACCGCCCGCGTCGCCTCCTGGCCTTGCAGGGGATTCGCCGGGTCAGAGTATGGCCTGAAGTCGAGCACAAACGCCGCTGACGCCGTCGCCCGCGAGAATTTCCTTCGCCGAATCCTTCGCAAATTCATCGCCGTGGGCTGGGGTCGCGCTGTGACCCGCCCAGGTCAGCATGGAGACATCGTTAATCCCATCGCCAATAGCCAGCACCTCGGCCTGACTGATTCCCCGTTCATCTGCCATTATTTTCAGGGCGTTACCCTTGCTGGCCGAAGGATTGTGTATCGCCGTCACGGTTACAAAATCCAGCAGGCTGACCTTGCTGCCGTAGCGGGCTTCAAGGAGCCGGTGCACACCCGTGGAGTCATTTTCATTGCTGACGATATCGATACCCGTTGCCCGGACGCCCGTTTCATGTGGCCTGGCGTTAATTTCGATGTCCACCCCTGACACGGCGGCAAAAAATTCCGCAGACGGTGTCTTTTCAGACACCAGATAGCGCTCATGATCGAACCAGGCAACGCTGTAACCATGGCTGATGGCATATTCATAGAGTTCCAGCGCAATCGCCTGATCGATGGAAAACGCTCGCCGCAGCCTGCCATCAGCTTCATGTATCGATGCCCCCTGCTGGCAGATAGCAGGCTCTTTTATCCCAAGGTGTGCTGCGATCCGCGCCGTCCCGGGGTACATTCTGCCGGTGGCCAGCATCACCACAACACCCGCCTCCTGGAGCCTTGCAACGGCATCAACCAGGGGCTGTTCAGGTAACGCATCAGCCGGCACACCTGGTGCCAGCAGAGTACCGTCAATATCGAGCGCTACCAGCTTGATGTCCTGTCCCAACGTATTATCTCTGTGTAAAGTTGCAGCGCTAGATTATCCCCGCCTGCTCGACAACCGCAACAACCCGGACAGATTTCTTCTGTCCCTGGACCCCGTTGGCGCAAAGGACCTGCCAGAAAATAGTGATCGAGCGTCTGCGTGACCATCTGCATTCAAACCCCGGTCAGCAATGATCGAGCTTCCAGGGATTGAGTCCCTGTCAGACCATACTTCGTGAAATGGCAGCATGAACTGGCTTCACGAGTGGGGAGCAACGCTGAGTTCTCGGGTTCTGTAAGCCTGTTAACGCGATGGCTGTTAACGCGGCTCCAATCGATATAACCAGACTTCCTCGAAAGCCAGTGGATCCCGCTGAAACACAGATAGATTCGCCCAGATAGCTGCAAACCGTGAGAACTCTGCACCGCCATGCACACGTTCGGCGCGAGCAGAATAAACCGTGTCATCGACGCGTATTCTCACCAGGGGGTTGTCTTCAATGTGGCTGACCCAATTGGTTCTGGTATCGCCGGCGTAGATATAGAAACGGCCATCCGACTGAACGTAGGTGAGATTGATTGAGTAGGGGTTTTCGGGGCGTGTCTCCAATTGAGCAACAGCGGAGTCAGCCTCAAGCTGCCAGCGGACGGGTGCATCTGACTCCGTTCCGGTCAGCTTACCACCAGACATGAACGGTAGCGGTCCGTCGCAGGACGACAGCAACAGCACGCCCGCCACGATGAGAAAATAACGAATTATCGATTCCATAACCTGATGCGCTCAGCTCAGGGGTTTGACGAACTTGAGCGTCATACGGTTGGACTCACCAATCGCCTGCATTGCTGCTGCTCTTGCCTCGTCTTCCTTGCTGCCTGCCAGGGTGGGAGGTAAACGCCAGACCACATCATCCGCACCTGGAAGGTCAAGAGGGTTGGCATTGATGTCACTGGCACCCACAAATTCGAAACCCGCAGCCTCCATTTTTGCAATGACAAATGTTTGCTTGAGGTAGCCCCTGGAACCGTTAGCCCAGGCATCATCTGCGTCACTGGGTGCTGCATGCTGCACCACACCCAGAACACCGCCAGGCTTCAGGACGTCAAAAGTATCCTGTATAGCCTGGCTCAGGTAACCATGATCAGCTTCGAACCTGGCGAGATTATGCAGGGCACGGATCAGCAGTACCGCATCTGCCGTACCCTTTTTACCTTCATCGAGTTCACCCATGACAAAACCCGATACCTGGGCCGCCTCACCTTCGGTCCAGGTCTGCGCAGTTGCAGGCCAATCGGTCGCCCAGTTCGCCATCTTGGCCAGACGCTCTTCATCATAGCCAAATAACTTGTACATCCCGGTGGGGTAATTGGCACCAACCAGTTTGCCGTCACTACCCAGATAGGGAATCAGCAGCTTGCTGTACCAACCACCACCCGGTAAGGCTTCAACGACTGTCATACCGGGTTGAATGCCGAAAAATTCCAGAGTTTGCTGGGGATTACGGTAGACGTAACGCGCCACCACTTCCTCGGGTTGCGTGGCGAGGATGTCAGCCAGACTGGAACCAGAAGATTTTTCGGGCAGTCCAGCCTCAGGTGTCTGGG
>CAXPUI010000073.1:0-3181 GCA_964220205.1 Candidatus Allofontibacter communis
AGCGGCATGAGGTTGTAGGTGATCGCGTGAAAACCCATGACGCGCCCGCGCAACTCATCAGGGACCTCGAGTTGCAGCACACCGGTCGATGTCACCATGAAGATGGAGTAAAACACCGCCGCAGCGAAGATAGCTGCCAGTGCCATGGCAAAGCTGCCGGTGTAGCCTGCCCAGGCAACCCAGGCGAACACATAGAGGAATATCAGAAACACCAGAGCTGCCAGGATCATTACCCGCCCCAGGTGAATGGAGTGCTGCAGGGTACCTGCAATGACTGTGCCCAGGACTGCGCCGATGCCGCCGATTGACAGCAGGTAGCCAAACCCCGTTTCATCCACCGACAGCATGTCAGCAAAGGCTGGCATCAGCTGCATGTAGGAACTGGCGAAGAACGACAGGGCATAGGACAGCAGGATTAGTACCAGGAACAAGCGCTGCTGCAGGATGAAGCGGAAACCCTGTCGGATCTGCTGCAGGGTCGAGTGTCTGGGGGCGGGAACACTGGCATTGACCCGGAGCGTCAGCAGCACCAGGAACATGAAGAAGAAGCCTGCGCTGCAGCAGGCAAACAACAACCAGGTGTCCGCCACCGCGATCATAATACCGCCCATGGCAGGCATCACCATGCGAGTGGCCTGCCAGAGGAACGTCGTTAACGCGACTGCGCTCATCATGTCTTCACGTTCAATGAACGCCGGGAAGATCGATTGTCTAACCGGCCAGTCGAAGCCGGTGACCACTGAGATCGCGGCGGTGATCAGCAGCACATGCCAGACTTCGGCCAGTTCAAGGTAGTCGAGCAGTGCGAGCACTCCCAGCAGGCCTGCCGTCAACAGTGAGGTCACGATCAGCACCAGGCGTTTGTCGAGGCGGTCCGCCAGCGCGCCGCCAAACAGGGTGATTACTGTCGCGGGTATCCCGGCAGCCGCGCCCAGGTAGCCGAGGGTCAGGGAGCTGTTCGACAGCTCGTAGATCAGCCAACCCAGTCCCATGACCTGCAGCTGCGTGGCACCAACCGATGTGAATGACCCTAGCCAGTAGCGGAAGAATTGTGGATGGCGCAAAGCGCTGAGTTGGCGGGTGAACTGCACGGGTGGCGGCCTTCGAAACGAAGCGCGATCATAGCAGAGATTCTGCCGCCGTCTGCGGTGAAACGAGTCCGGTGCGCGACAGAGGCCTTTAGATTGATGGCAGCGGTAACTGATAAAGCCTGCATCCTCGCTTATAATTCGAGAGTGCAACCGGTGCCCCTTCTTTGAGTCGAACCTCCTTACAGATATCAGAGCTCTCCCAGAACCGGAATTTTCAGTTCTGGGCCCTGCAGGCTCTTGGCTGGACCGGCTGGGTCACCCTGTTTGCCATTCGTGATGCCTATTGGGGTCAACCAGTTGACCGGATTCTGCTGTTGATCGTTGACGCGATTGCCGGTCTGATATTGACCACGCTGCTGCGCTACCTCTATCGCACGGTATGGGACAGGCCTCTGGTGCAGCGGGTGATCACTGTGCTTGTGGCTTCCTATGTGATGGCCGCTATCTGGCAGCCAATCAAGAACTATTCGCAGTACTTCTATTATCAGGAGTTCGAACTGGTCGAGCAGTATGGCGCGATGGTTTATTTTGCCGGCATTCTGGGCTACTCCTACTTCCTCATGCTGGGGTGGAGCGGTCTGTATTTCGCCCTGAAGTTTTACCGGATGCTACAGAAGGAAACAGAGCGGAGTATCCGCGCTGAGTCCATGGCGCATGAGGCGCAGTTGCGCATGCTGCGCTACCAGTTGAACCCGCACTTTCTGTTCAACACGCTTAATGCTATCTCGACTCTGATACTGGAGAAGAACACCGAAGATGCCAATTCGATGGTGAGTAAGCTCAGTCACTTCCCGCGCTACTCCCTCGACAAAGACCCGATGCAGACCGTGGATCTGGAACATGAGATCAACACCATGCAGCTCTACCTCGAGATTGAGCAGGTGCGGTTTGACGAACGCCTGCAGATTGAAATCGATATCGATGCAGATACCCGCAAAGCGCTGGTGCCCAGTTTGATCCTGCAACCGCTGGTGGAAAATTCCATCAAGTACGCGGTTGCCAACCGCGAAGACGGCGGTACGATCAGCATAGAGTCACGCAAACTCGATAACGAGTTACAGTTGCTGGTGATTGATGATGGGCCGGGCATCGATTCTGATGACGGACGGCTGCCTGAGTTCAGTGGCGTTGGTCTCGCCAATACACGGGAACGGCTCGCCCAGTTGTACGGTGAACATCACCTCTGTCATTTTGGCACGGCAGAGCCCCATGGACTAAAGATCGATATACGTATTCCCTTTGAGGTCGAATCATGAGTACACCGCTTCAGGCAATCATTGTTGATGACGAATCCCTGGCCCGTAAAGGCCTGAATCTCAGGCTCAAGGAGATTCAGGGTGTTGAGGTCGTGGGTGAATGCACGAACGGCCGTGAGGCCGTGAACGCGGTTGCCGAGCTCAGACCCGACGTGGTCTTCCTCGATATCCAGATGCCGGGTATGAGCGGTTTTGACGTGGTTTCAAAGCTGCAGCAGGACAACATGCCAATGATCATCTTCACAACCGCTTATGATCAGTACGCCATCGAGGCGTTTGATGTTCATGCCGTGGATGACCTGCTGAAGCCTATCGTGCCTGAGCGGTTTCAGGAAGCGGTGGACCGCGCCCGCAGTCACAGGGCTCAGGATGGTGACGTTACAGACAAGCAACGTCTGCTGGAATTGATCATCAGCATCACGGGCAAATCGGAAACTGCCATCGCCCAGCTGCTCAAGGACCATACCGGGGTGAAGTCCTACCCGGACAAGATCGCGATCAAGGACGGCAGCGAAACAACGCTGGTCGAAACCCGGGATATCGACTGGGTCGATGCAGCTGGTGACTATATGTGTATACATGCTAACGGCCAGACTCATGTCATGCGCGTCACCATGAAGGAACTGGAAGCGCAGCTTGATCCAGCTAATTTCCAGCGGGTGCATCGCAGCACGATTGTTAACCTTGATCGCGTGACCAAGGTATCCTCGCACATGAATGGCGAGTTCCACCTGATCCTCAATAACGGCGCGTCAATCAAGATGAGCCGATCCTACAAGGAAAAAGTGAAGCACTTTTTCTAGGTCGCGTCTCAAGCCGTCGGGTTCCAAGTCG
>CAXPUI010000074.1:0-4698 GCA_964220205.1 Candidatus Allofontibacter communis
AGAGAGTGATCGCCTTGTTCATTAAACACTCGCTGGGGTAGGGCGTTCGCGAGTTTCGCGCTGGAGAGTCTGGGAAAGTGTTGGCGTGCGTGTTCTCGGAACCAGGTTTTCAGGGCATGAGGGCAAGCCCGCGCCCACAACCGTCTCAGCGATGATTTCTCCTGATATGACTGGCTGGCTTGTCGAAATATTTCGTGGATCTGTTTCGGCAGGGTGATACAGAGAGTGTCTGCAAAATGCTCGATCAAAGGCTCGTCTTTCTTGTCGGGATACCATGAGCTGTGCCTGCGGGGTGCCTGGCGATGCAACGTTAAGAAATCGCTTGAGAGGCTCCATTCGGGCTGGACCTTATCGGTGATCTCGAACTCCAATATAAAATCCAGGGATCGTCCAAAATGAAGCGCCAACCAGACCAGGCCTGCGCCCAGTTGCTCTGAAAGTTCATCATGAGCGAGGGTGCTCGCTAGCCATCGCTCCAGAAGGTCGGTTTCCGGTGGAAGTGGCCTTTCCCATGACCATGGAAGATAGTGAGAAAGCTCCGCCGTTTGCATCAGAATACTTCGGCCTGATAGCTGCTGCTGTTCCGGAGTTTCTTTTGGATTTACGTCGAACAGGATCAGCTGTTCGAGCGCGTCTTCATCAGCCGAGCTGCTCTCGCCGTAGGAGTGGTTCAGAATCTGTGGCGTGCTGCTTTTCTTTTTAAGAATCAGAGGGTAGTCGGTGTTCGTGATTGAGCCAGTGAAAGATGGGGTGAAGAGGTGAGCCGTTTTTTTACTGGCAATTGGATTTCGTTGACCTTCGGCTACCCGTTGGAGGGCGCTGAGCAATAAACGATATTTGAGATCGCCGGTGTTTGAAAAGCGCGCCAACGAGTGTGTGGCAGCGTGCCGGATCGCAAGAGTGAACTGTTTGTAGGAATGGTGATCTGAAGGATAGGCCTGCGTAGACTTCTCAAGAACTGCGTCTATTGCGGTCCACTTATCGTCCTCACGGGATAAGCTGAGAGCGCTCGCTACCTGTTGTATTTGGCTGTCGTGGCAACAGGAATGTTCTACCGTGCGCTCAATGGCCTGCACGATGAGCCAAAGCCTGAGGGTCCGGCGGAGGTGATCCTGTGAATCACGACCCGATGATGCTAAGGGTTGTACGACCATTTCGAGCAGGAAATGCTCGTGCTTGATGTCGGCACCGGCGGCCCGGAGTGTTTGTTTAGTATTGTTTCTTGATACGCCCTGGTGAATGCCAACGTACGCTGAGGAGATTTCTGTGCATCTATTGTAGGCTGAGATCAGTCGATTTAGTTGATAGACGTATGGATTGTCAGCCCATTGGGTTAGTAGGTCGACGGAATCGGAGTTGGAGAGTTCGCGGGAGAGGTTGCCGAGAATCGTGAAATTTTCGGTGAAGCCAAAAGTGAGAGCAATGGCCTCGAAGATTTCGGATAGGTCTTGCTGCTCCGCCCAGGATTTGAGGGTTCTAAAATGAGGTCCAGCGAGCCTTACGGTCAAATCACTATCGTCTGATTTTTCGATATTGTGCCAATCTTGATGGTCGTCTTTTGCCATTAATGCACCTAGTCTCCAGAGCCTATACCTCATGAAAACTTAGTTCATACATCAATTTAAGGCAATTTATCAAAATTTGGCACAAAAAAAGTGGGTTATAATCTTCAGTCTCATAACCGTCGTTGGTTCGAATCCAGCCCCCGCTACCAAATTCAAAAAAGGCAGATCAGTTAGTCACTGGTCTGCCTTTTTTGTTGCGATATTAAAAACTTGTTAGCGAAATCGCCCGTCCAAAACTCCGTCGTTCTGGGGTATGCTTCGGGACTGAGTTTCCGAAACCATCGTTTGATGAATAAAACAACATAAATGGAGCCTCCGATGAGTTCAATGAAGCGCCTGCTTGCCGCGTTTGCATCCTTTGCAGTTATGTCCAGTGCCGCCGTTGAGGCCCGCGATTTTCGCCTCGGCTTGATCACGCCTCCGCCCCACATCTGGACCAAGGCAGCCAACGAGTTCGGGCAGGATCTGAACGAGAAGTCCGGAGGAGAGCATTCGGTAGCGGTTTTCCCGGCCAGGCAGCTGGGTAACGAGGCGCAGATGGTTCAGCAGCTGCAAACGGGCGCACTGGATATGGCGTTCCTAACCATTGCTGAAGTGTCCAACCGGGTGCCGGATTTCGGCGCGCTATATGCGCCTTATCTGGTCGACAACATTGACCAGGCCGCAGAATTGTTACGCTCCGACGAAGCGAACAAACTTCTGGACCAACTGCCGGCCAACGTTGGCCTGGTAGGTGTAGGTTATGCCATGGCTGGAATGCGCCAGGTGCTCAGCCGGGATGAGGTTTCCGGTCCTGCCGATCTTGAGGGCAAGAAGCTACGCATTACCCCGTTCGAGCCCATTCGGGATTTCTACAACGCCGTCGGCGCGGCACCCACGCCGTTGCCACTTCCTGCGGTCTATGACGCGCTGGCGAATGGCCAGGTTGACGCCATCGACATGGATTTCGACTCCATCCTGGTGCTCAAGTTTTACGAGCGCGCCGACCACCTGCTGATTTCCAACCACATGATGTTCCCCATGGTGGGCGTGGTATCTGGCAAGGTCTGGCGTGACCTGGGCAACGAAGACAGACAGCTCATCCAGGAAACCATGAAAGCTCACCTGAATGCCGTGATGGACAAGTTTGTGGCCCAGGAGAAGGACCAGGAACAGCAGCTCAGAGAGCTGGATATCACCGTGAGGAAGGCAAACCGCAGTGAATTCGCTGACGCCATTTCCGCCTGGGAAGACATCTGGGCTGAGAAAGCCCCGTCTCTTGGTATCCTGCGCAACGTCGCTGAGGACATCAAAGCCCAATAATCCGGGCGATGCACCATGCTTAAAGCTGTTTCGGATTTTGTCGCGCGCATTGAAGCTGTCATCGCCGCATCGCTTGCCGGTGCGGTGACCCTGCTGATACTTCTTAACATCGTCACTCGTTTTGCCGGTTACGCCATCTACTGGGTGGATGAGCTGGCGATCTACTGCATGATCTGGATGACTTTCTTCGCGACATCCGTGCTGCTCAAACGGCGGGAAAGCGTTGCCGTGGGTCTGCTGACCGAGTATGTAAAAGGTGGAACCCGAACCGTACTGGCGAAAATTAGCGACCTGATGGTGCTTCTGTTTGGCGGCATTCTGGCCTGGCTCAGCTGGCGCTGGTATGACCCGGTCACGCTATATCAGGTGGGGTTTGACCTGGAAAGCTTTCAGGCAGAAACCTTCAACTTCATGTACGCGGAGAACACCAGCACCCTGGGCATTAAAAAGTTCTGGGTGTGGATGGTGCTGCCGATTCTGTCGATTACGTTGACCATTCATGGTTTAGCTAATCTTCTCTGTTTCGAGGCCGCCCCCGAACAGAGCGGGGGTACGACATGACCGCGGTTGTCTTCGCCGTTCTGTTGTTTTTGGCAGTGCCGATCTCCCTGGTATTGGCACTGACGGCGCTCTGGTATATCTACGATTCGGGTAACACCGTGCTGCTGGATTCCTACTTGCAACAGCTATTCGGCGCTATCCAGAGCTATGGACTGCTGGCGATACCCCTGTTCATGCTCGCCGGCGAATTGATGAATGAGGGTGGCCTTACCAGCAGGCTGGTGAACCTGGCGCGCATCCTGGTCGGTGGGTTCCGCGGAGGCATGGCTTATATCAACCTGGTGGCCAACATGATGATGGCGGCCATTATGGGCTCTGCTGCCTCACAGATCGCCATGATGTCTCGCGCCATGGTGCCTGCCATGGAGAAAGACGGTTACGAAAAGCCTTATGCCGCCGCCATAACCGCTGCCGGGGGATTGCTCTCGCCCATTATCCCGCCGTCCATGCTGTTCGTGCTGTTTGGCGTTCTGGCCCAGGTTCCGATTGCGGATATGTTTATTGCGGGCATTATTCCAGGGCTGGTGATGTCCTTCCTGTTTTTTATCGCTATCAGCCTGCTCGGCCTGAAATACCAGTATCCGAAAGGGAGCTGGCCAACGCGCCAGCAGGCTAAACAGTATTTCCTGATGGGCATCCCGGCGGCGCTTATCCCGCTGATCATCATCGGCGGCATCCTCACCGGGCTGGCCACGCCCACAGAATCAGCCGCGCTGGCCTCACTGGGTGCGCTGGTGATTGGCAAATACGTTTATAGAGACCTCAAATACAAAAACCTTTTCGGCGTTCTGAGGCGGACCGCCTTCAATTCCGGCATGGTCATCATGCTGATTGCCGCGGCCGGCGTATTCGGCTGGGTGATCATCTTCGAAAAGATCCCGCAAAGCGCGGCCAGCTGGATCGCCGCACAAACCACAGACCCTTTCATGTTTCTGATGCTGGTCGTGGGTATCCTGCTGCTGGTGGGCATGGTGATCGATGGCATTGCCGCACTGATATTGGTCGTGCCGATCCTAATGCCCATAGCGGAAGCTCAGTTCGGCATCAGCGCTTACCAGTTCGGCGTGGTGGTGTGCCTGACTTTGGTTCTTGGCTTGCTTACGCCACCGGTTGGTGCGGGCCTTTATATTTGTTCCGCCATGACCGGCGCATCGCCGATGGCTATTTTCCGGGCTTTGCTTCCGTTCCTTCTGGCAACTATTCTGACGCTGGTGTTGATCAGTTGGGAAGAGGGGTTGGTGCTGGCGTTGTTGTAGGTAGCACCTGATTT
>CAXPUI010000075.1:0-4474 GCA_964220205.1 Candidatus Allofontibacter communis
TTGGTAGCTACGGGTGGACTTGAACCACCGACCCCAGCATTATGAATGCTGTGCTCTAACCAGCTGAGCTACGTAGCCACATCATTTACAACCACCTTGTCTACAACAAGCGACGCGCAGTGGTGGATATCAAGAGGCACTGCAGCGACGCGAAGTGCCGAGAGGCACACCTGGACGGACTGGATCAGGTCCGTGGACAGGCCGCGAATTGTCCCGATTCGTTATTTTCTTGTCAAGCAAGCCTGAAACGCGCAGAGTTAGGGCATCTATGTCGTTTAACAGTCAAATCAACCATCAGCTTGAATTAGTCCGGCACTACACAAGCCCCGATGATAACAACCAGGAGCTGGCTCCCGAGATCGTGGGTGCGCTGAAGCCTGAGGGTTTTTTCAGCCTGCTGTTGCCGACTGAACTGGGTGGTGCGCAGCTCGGCTATCCTGACTACATCGACCTGGTCATGCAATTCGCCACCATAGATGCCTCAACTGCCTGGTGTATAAACCAGGGTTCAGTGCTCGCCAGCCTGGCTCGCCTGGTTGCGCCAGAGACAGCCCGGACCATCTGGCTCGACCCTGCTGTCTCGATCGCCAACGGACCACCCGCAGGCGCCTGTCAGAGCCAACAGAACGCAGAGGGTTACGAATTGACCGGTTGCTGGAATTTCAGCAGCGGAATCGCGCACGCCGACTGGCTGATTGGTGCTGCCAACACGACCTTGCAGGACGGCACGCGGAAACCCATGATGCATCTGCTGCCCAAGTCCTCTGCCAGTATCGACAAGTCCTGGGACGTCAACGGGCTGCAGCAGACCGGCAGCTACCAGTTCACGACTGACTCTCTGCACGTTCCCGAACAAATGGCATTCGCGTATGAGATCAGGGCGGGCGACCCGCCGCTATACCAGATCCCTCTCAATCTCCTGTTTGCTGGTGGGTTTGCGGCCGTGGCACTGGGAACGAGTCGAGCGGCTATCGACCATGCCATTACCCGCAGTCAGTCAAAAATCAAACGGTTCGCCAAGGAAGCCATGCAGCTGGATTCAACAACCCAGGAGGTGATCGGCCACGCCGAAGCAACCTGGCAGGCTGCCAGAGCCTATCTTGTCAACACCGCAGAGCAGACATGGCAGAGGACCTGTGAAGAGGGTGTCTGCCCGAAGGGCCATAAATATCAGCTGCGACTCGCCGCAACGCACGCGATCCGGCAGGCAAAAGCGGCGACAGATCTGGTCTACGATCTGTGCAGTACCGACAGCATCCAGCGGGCCGACCCGATTCATCGCTGCTTTCAGGATATCCATGTCATCTCACAGCATCTGCAAGGTCGACCGGAGGTTTACGGGATCGTCGGACGCTACAAACTCGGGCTACCCGTTCAATCCTATCTGGTTGATTAACCACATTTTTTTGATTCCCGCCTATGGCACATGGGCCTGCATTCATATATGATGCGCCCGCGCTGCAGCCATGACCATTTCATGGCGATGCCGCCTCTCTCCCCGACTGATTTTGATATGACGATGACATCCATCTTCAGTCCGGGAACTCTATATTTATTAATGACTTACGAGCCATTGCGATGACTGACCTAACAAAATATCGAAATATTGGCATTTTTGCCCACGTTGATGCTGGCAAGACCACTACGACGGAACGGATTCTGAAGTTAACCGGCAAGATTCATAAGCTCGGTGAAGTTCACGATGGCCAGGCCACGACTGACTTCATGGAACAGGAACAAGAGCGCGGTATTACCATTCAGTCAGCCGCCACCACCGCTTTCTGGGACGATCATCGGCTCAACATCATCGACACCCCGGGTCACGTGGATTTCACCATTGAAGTCTATCGATCGCTCAAGGTACTGGATGGTGGTGTAGGCGTTTTCTGCGGTTCCGGCGGCGTCGAGCCCCAGTCAGAAACCAACTGGCGCTATGCCAACGATTCCGAGGTTTCGCGCCTCATCTTTGTCAACAAGCTGGACCGCCTTGGCGCTGACTTCTATCGTGTCGTTGACCAGGTCGAAAATGTGCTGGGTGCGAATTCCCTGGTCATGACCCTACCTATCGGCATAGAGGATGACTTTGTCGGCGTGATTGATCTGATCACCCGCAAAGCCTGGATCTGGGACGACTCCGGCAACCCGGAAAACTACACCCTCGAAGATGTCCCAGCAGACATGGCAGACAAGGTCGAGGAATATCGTGAAAAGCTGATCGAAACCGCTCTTGAGCAGGACGATGACGCCATGATGATGTACCTCGAAGAAGGAGAGGAACCGGACCTGGATACCCTCAAGGCCTGCATTCGCAAAGGCACCATCAACCTCGATTTCTTCCCCACCTTCTGTGGCTCCGCCTTCAAGAACAAAGGTATTCAGCCACTGCTGAACGCTGTCGTGGATTACCTGCCCAACCCTACCGAGGTAAAAGCGCAACCGGAGATTGACCTGGAAGGCAACGAGACCGGTGAGGTCGCCACCGTCGACCCCCAGAAGCCACTGCGCGCGCTGGCCTTCAAGATCATGGATGACCGTTTCGGCGCGCTTACTTTCACGCGGATTTACTCCGGGACCATCAAGAAAGGCGATTCTGCCCTCAATACCTATACCGGCAAGAACGAGCGCATCGGTCGTATTGTCGAGATGCACGCCGATGAGCGGATTGAACTCGACTCAGCGCAGGCGGGTGATATTGTCGCGCTGATCGGCATGAAGAACACTCAGACGGGCCACACGCTGTGTGACCCCAACCAGCCAGCAACGCTGGAACCCATGGTCTTCCCGGACCCCGTGATCTCTATCGCGATTCATCCGAAAGACAAGGGCGCCTCAGAGAAAATGGGCGTTGCCCTGGGCAAAATGATTCAGGAAGACCCCTCTTTCCGTGTCGAGACGGACGAAGAATCCGGTGAGACCATCATCAAAGGCATGGGCGAACTGCATCTCGACATCAAGGTCGACATTCTCAAGCGTACGCACGGCGTTGAAGTCGACGTCGGTGCTCCGCAGGTCGCGTACCGTGAATCAATCACGCAGAGGGTCGAAGACAGCTACACCCACAAGAAACAGACCGGTGGAGCTGGTCAATTTGCCAAGATCGACTATATCGTCGAGCCTGCAGAAACCGGCGCCGGCTTTGAGTTCGAATCCAAGGTGACAGGTGGTAACGTTCCTCGGGAATTCTGGCCTGCTGTCGAAAAGGGCTTCCGCGTCAGCATGGATGAAGGCCCACTGGCCGGCTATCCACTCCTGGACGTTAAGATGACTCTCCTCGATGGTGCCTTCCACGCCGTGGACTCATCCGCGATTGCTTACGAGCTCGCCTCCAAGGCAGCCTATCGTCAGACCATGCCAAAAGCCGGGCCCCAGCTGATGGAGCCGATCATGAAGATCGATGTATTTACTCCGGACGAGCACGTAGGCGACGTCATTGGTGACCTGAACCGGCGCCGTGGCATGATCGAAGGCCAGGATGCAGGTAATACCGGCATCCGTGTCAAGGCAACGGCTCCCCTGGCCGAGATGTTTGGTTATATCGGCGATCTTCGCACCATGACTTCCGGTCGCGGCCAGTTTTCGATGGAATTCAGCCACTACTCAGCCTGCCCCAACAGCGTGGCAGAAGAGGTCATCAAGAAAGCTAACGCAGCCTGAGCCTCTTTCTCCCTCCCCGCCCTTCCAAAAAGGCCCTCAACAGAGGGCCTTTTTTGTTTCTTTGCGCTTATTCATCTTAGGCTCTGTGTGTCAAAATAATTAAAGTCCTGCATCGATGAAACCAATTGCACGAGAAGCGGGTCTTACTAAAGGTACAGATGTACACGCGGCCGACTAATCGGCGTCACTATTTTGAAAAGGAACTGATCAATGAAAACGTCAAAGAAAACTCTATCCATTGCGGTCGGTACTGCCCTTGGAGCCAGCCTTGCTCTTTCCCCGGTAGCCCTGGCTGACACCAACCCTTTTGGTGCCAGTGAATTGTCTGGCGGTTACATGCAGATCGCCGGCGGCCACGGTGAGGGCGGCTGCGGCGAAGGCAAGTGCGGCGGTGAGAAAGCCGAAGGCGAAGGCAAGTGCGGCGAAGGCAAATGCGGTGGTGAGAAAGCCGAAGGCGAAGGCAAGTGCGGTGAAGGCAAATGCGGTGGTGAGAAAGCCGAAGGCGAAGGCAAGTGCGGCGGTGCTTCCTGATCTGATCTGACCCTCAGGCGTGGCTCTTCCCGGGAGCCACGCCTGCATCCTGCGATGAGCGACTCCACACCCAACCTGGCTGGCGCCGGTATCGGCCTGCGTCGGGCCCTGACCAGAGAATTGACCGAAGAGGTCCCGCAAGAGATCGACTTTTTCGAACTAGCACCCGAAAACTGGATCGGCCTGGGCGGCAAACTTGGACGACAGCTGAAAGCCTTAAGCGAGCAAAGACCGATCATCGCCCACGGGCTATCACTATCCATCGGCGGCCCTGCCCCTCTTGATGAGG
>CAXPUI010000076.1:0-10692 GCA_964220205.1 Candidatus Allofontibacter communis
GCACGCTTGAACCAGTAGTGTAATCCCACCAGGTCCGTAAAGCCCATTCCCCCATGGACCTCGGTTGCGGTTCGGGTGACGAACTGACCGACCTCTGACAGGTGCGCCTTGGTGTGGCTGGCCATCATGGGTGCTTCGTCGGGCAGTTCATCGAGGGCGTGTCCTGCATACCAGACCATGGAGCGGCAGGGCTCGAGGGAAGCGGCCATCTCGGCACACATGTGTTTCACGGCCTGGAATGAGGCGATAACGCGATTGAACTGCTCGCGCTGTCCTGCATAAGCCACGGCCTGGTCGAGCGCGCACTGGGCTGCGCCGAGCGTGTCAGCCGCCATGGCGACCAGCGCGTGATCCAGTGCCTGGTTGAATACACCGGGGTCCGTTGCAATTCTTTCCGCAGACACGTTCTGATAAGTCAGCTCACAGGTTGATCGGGTGCGGTCAACAGTTGCCAGTGACTGTCTTTCCAGGCCTTCCGCGTCGGCCTGGACAAGATAAATCGCCTGATCCGGAGTTGCCACCAGGTAGCAGTCCGCCTCTGCATCCAGCGCGAAGAGTGACTGGCCGTTGATAGTAGAGCCGTCCACGGTGACGCTGGCTCTGCGACGGGCGCCAATCCCCTCGGTGAAGGCTATCCCGATTCGGGTTTCACCCGTCGCAACGCCACCAAGCAGGTCTTCCCGCTGGCCCGCAGATTGCAGCACAACCGGTGCGATAACAGCAGAGCTGAGGTAGGGCGACGGTGTGACATGGTAACCCAGCGCTTCAGCAACGATAGCCGCATCCAGGCTGCTGAGGCCCAGACCGCCATTGGCCTCGCTGATGAGCAGGCCCGGAATACCCAGGTCCACCAGGCCGGACCAGACTTCACTTTCGGGTGAGTCGCCGTCAGCGATCTTGCGAACGGTATCAAGGGGTACCTGGTTGGTCAGAAAACGATTAATGCTCTCCTGCAGGAGAGACTGTTCTTCAGATAATCCAAACTGCATGATGTCCTCCTACTTGGCCTCGATCTTGGGCTCTTTCGGCATACCGAGCCCCCGTTCGCTGATAATGTTTTTCTGAATCTGGGAGGTACCGCCGCCAATGATCAGTCCAAGGTAAAACATGTATTGATGTTGCCAGGAACCTTTGCCGCGCAGATAGGGATTGTCGGCGAAAGCGATGCCAATCTCTCCCATGACGTCGATCGCGAGTGCTTCAATTTCGTGCCGGAGTTCTGTTCCCTGGAGTTTCACGATCATGGCCGCCAGTTTTGCATCCTGGTTTTTGTTGATCTGGGAGGAGAGTAGACGCATATCGTTGCATTGCATCGCCAGTACCCGTCCCTGGAGTTTCATCAGGCGGTCTCGAAATACCGGGTTGTTGATGACTTTTTCTCCTCCGATGGACTCGGTGTTCATCAGGTCGATGACGCCGTCAAGGCGTGACATGGCGGCGTCAGGTGGTGCCAGGGATCCCCGCTCGTGTCCCAGGATTGCATTCGCGACCTGCCAGCCCTGACCGCGCTGCCCGACGATCTGATGTTTCGGCACGCGGACGTCCGTGAAAAAGGTCTCGTTGAAGTTACGTTCCATGGTCATGTCGATCAACGGCCTCACTTCAATGCCGGGTGTGTCCATGCGGAACAGCAGAAAGGATATTCCCTGGTGTTTGGGCGCTTCAGGTTCCGTGCGAACCAGGCAGAAGATCCAGTCCGCCAGATGAGCGGTCGATGTCCAGATTTTCTGGCCGTTGATGACCCACTCGTCGCCATCCAGTTCTGCTTTTGTGGTCAATGAGGCGAGGTCGCTGCCAGCGCCGGGCTCAGAGTACCCCTGGCACCACACCATTTCGCCCTGGATGGTTGGTTTGATGAACTGTTGCTTCTGTTCCTCGGTACCCATTTCGAGCAGGACTGGTACGAGCATCGAGATGCCCTGGCCACCCAGTCCGGCATTTATATGATGCCTTGAGAATTCCTCAGCGATGATCCGCGATTTGATGATATCCGGTTCGGCGCCATAGCCTCCGTATTCCTGGGGGATCGTGCGAGCTGCGTAGCCGTGTTCAATCAGAAGTTTCTGCCAGGCGATCGAATCCGGGTTGCGGACACCGCCCTGGGAAGGCGACTTGTCGCCGTGATCGCTGATGAATTGCTGAACTTCGTGGCGAAAAGCATCGTATTCGTCACCGTAAGAAAGGTCCATGAGGGTCAGTCTCGTTTCAATGGGTTATGGTCAAAGGCTACCACAGAGCGCTGCACGCACGACACTACGACAGGTCGATATTATTGGCGTAAGATTTCACTCAATGCTATTCCACTAGATACTAATGAGGAAACTAGCCCACGTGAGATTACTGTTTTTGTCGCTGCTGGCAGCCTGGCTGCAGACAGGTGTGGCGGGTTCACTGGGTGCGGAGGTGATGATGACAACATGCGACAGGAGTCTGGTGGAAACACAGGCGCGCCAGGAAATTGAGTATCTCAGGCGGTGGTATGCCAAGGCGACGGACAAGATTGGTCAAGGTACGGAAGCGTCGATTGGGGCAGGGCGGGACATTTATCATCGAATCTTTACCGAGGACGCTCAGATGTTGACGGCCGCGGGTGAGAATCCCCGGGTGGGCCCGGATGCCTGGGTTGAACTGGTCAAGGAGTTTCTTGTGCCTCTTGGCCCGACGCAGCATCTCGTGGGCACCCAGGTCGTCGACATCGAAGCACTTGAACTGGATGATAGCTGTCGGATTGTTTCTGGCAGTGCCCGAATGGAAAGCTATGTACAGGCCTGGCATGAAAGGCTGGATCAGAAAGTCTGGATCTACCTCGGCATCTACCATGACCATGCGATTTACCAGCCGGGTACAGGCTGGCGTATTGATCATATGGCGATGGAACAGATGGGTGGTGAAACCCGGTTTATGGATAGCGCGGTGTCAGGCGTTGACCAATAGCCTTAAATGGCTACTTTCTTACTAATCCTTCGACCTGGAGGGCGTCTGTGATGGACAGCGCATTGAGTTTACTGATTAGTCGCTTTTTTCTTTCGCTTTCTGTCTCCAGTTCGATCATGGCGCGTAATTCTGCCATGTCTTTTTTTGTCTGGATCTCACCTGGACTGTAGCCGGCATTCTTGAGGATGGTGTACGTCATCCGGAGGTGGGGAGGTGTTTTCTGCCACTGGGAAAGATCCAGTGGTTGTCCCTTGTTAGGCATCTGGTCGAAGTCTCCCCGTTCTATAGCCTCGCGTATCTGGGCTTCCACACCACTGTAGAGTGTCACGGTCCCGGCGCTCTTGAATAGAATCGCCGATCTTACTTGAACTGAAGCTGTGATCAAGGGAGACTTGGGGCTCAAGATTTCTGTCATTATAGGAGTGGTTATGGCTGTTCAAGTTGGAGATGCAATCCCTGATGTCAATCTGAAAATCCTCGGGGCTCAGGGGCCGCAGGATGTGTCAACGGGAGATATATTCGCGGGTAAAAAGGTTGTCATGTTTGCGGTACCGGGGGCTTTTACACCCACCTGTAGTGCAGCACACCTTCCCGGATTTGTCGCAAACGCCGACAAGATCAAGGAAAAAGGCATCGATACGATTGTCTGTGTGTCGGTCAATGATCCTTTTGTGATGGATGCCTGGGGCAAGGGGCAGAATGCCGAGGAAATCATGATGGTTGCTGATCCTGCAGGGGACCTGGCAACCGCGATGGGTACGGAACTGGACGGCACGGGTTTTGGCCTGGGCAAACGATCGTCTCGTTATTCCCTGGTTGCGGAAGACGGCAGGATTACAGCCCTCAATCTGGAGCAGGGCGGCGCGTTTGAGGTCAGTTCGGCTGAAGCTATTCTAGAGGCGCTCTAACCCCATCCCTTAACCTCTATCTGGATATGATGCTGGATAGCTGGATCTTCTGGTCTGTCCTGGCTGCTGTCATGCAGTCAGTGCGGACCGCCGGACAAAAGTACCTGTCGGAAGCGGTTTCGCCACTTGGTGCAACGCTCGTCCGGTACCTGTTTGCGGCTCCGTTTGTCGTGATCTACGTGGTGTGGTTGCTTGATGACCGAAACACCTCATTACCGCAGCCAAATGATACCTTCCTCATCGCAGGCCTGCTTGCTGCAGTTCTGCAGATAGTTGCCACCGTCATGCTGGTCAGGTTATTTACGCTGAGAAACTTTGCAGTGGGTAGCTGCTATATCCGTACGGAGGTCCTGGCTACTGCTGTTCTTGGTCTTGCGTTTTTTGGCGAGCAGGTATCCCTTGTGGGCTGGGTGGCAATGCTGATCTGTGTGGTGGGGCTGGTGATGATCACTATCGCGAAATCAGGCCGGTTGGCGGAGTTATGGAATGTATCTGCGGCGTATGGGCTGAGTGCGGGCGTGTCATTGTCGTTGACATCCCTGTTCATCAGGCAGGCCAGTCTGTCGTTTGGGTTGGATGATGCCTTGTTTACAGCGGCTCTGACCCTGGGTTACATGATATTTATTCAGACGGTTATCTGTCTGGTGCTGCTGCTTGTCCAGAATGCCGCCGAACTCCTGGTGATCTTTCAGAAGTGGAAAGTCAGCCTCTTTATTGGTGTGACCAGTCTGGTTGGGTCGATTGGCTGGTTTACGGCTTTTACGCTGGAGAGAGCGGCCTATGTTAAGACCCTGGGTCAAATAGAGTTCCTGTTTACCCTGGTGATCGCTGTCATTTTTTTTCGTGAAGTTCCCAATCGTCTTGAATGGCTGGGAATGGTTACGCTGATTGCTGGTGTTGTTACGCTGCTGCTGGCCCCGTGAGGTCAAACAGGCGGGGAGAAGCAGTGCCGGAAGCTGGCCGAAGCTGGAACGCAGGCAAAAAAATACCCGGCTGCACTGGCGTGTAGCCGGGTAGAATCCACAACGAATGTGGAGGAGGGAACCTTAAGCAGCGGCCTTGGTCTTCTTGGCAGGTTTCTTGGCAGCTTCGCTTTTTGTCTCGACGGTGAAGGCGGACTGAACGGCCTCACGGGTGTCGTTGAAGGCTTCACCAAGGATTACGCCTTGGGCTTCAACGGCGTTACGAGCATTGTTCCAGAGCGTTTCGCCGTATTCGCGCTGGAGCTCGAAGAATGTGCTGATTTCGCGAACCTCGGGCAGCTTCTCGCCAAAAGTACGGTTAACGGCAAAATACTGCTCAACGTTCTTACGGCCAAGCTCAAACATCTCACTCATGACGTTGCTGTTGATTTCGTATAGCTCTCGTCCGAGTTTTGCCTGCTTTTCAATCATGTTCATGGTGATGGTCTCCTGTGTCCCGGCCATGATGGCCTCACCTTTCTCGCTTTATGCATCGGGTCTGGCCCTCTGCGGGTTGTTCGCTTCGTTATGGTTTGCAAAATTGTTTGCAAATGTCGCGTAAGCTGCGGTTTAGGATTTCACCTGCAGCTCAATGTTGCATTGCACAATTATATGGTGCGCTGCACAAATTTCAACCCCTTCGAGTAAAAAATTTGCCTGTTTAGCGAGGAAACCACATTATTTTTAATATAATCAGTCATTTAATGAAATTGAAAGCGGGCATTATAGGGTTAATGATTTGGCTGTCAATATGTTGCGACGCAATAAAAGGCGTTGAGGTCTGTCAATCGTCAACTCAGTGTCAGGTCGCGATCAGCGTGACCTTGTCCTCGTAAAACGCCAGGTGAGAACGGATTTTTTCGACTTCCGGATAGGGGCTCAGGTAGCACCACACGAAGTTAACCAGTGTTTCGTCCAGGCTCCAGTACGATGCATGACCCTTGAACGGACAATAGGTTGTGTGGTCTGTTGGGGTCAGTAGAGAGAGGTTGATGTCTGCCATTGGCAGGTAAAACACGTCCTGATGCCGGGTTTCCTGGACCAGGAGGGCATTGTTGCTTTCCGCAAGGATCTGCCCGTTGCTTTCGACAACAATGTGCTTGTCGGCTGGTTTGATGACCACCTGATAATCAGGTATTCGTTCAAGAACAGGTCGACGAGACTCAGTCATTGGAAATTGCGGCATGGCTCACTCCGGGTTTTTAGCGCATCATACACTCGTTACTCATGGGAGATGCTTATGTCGGTTGGAGTATGGGATCCAGGTGGTGATCAATCACCTGGACCAGCCATTGATCCGGTCCTGTTGGACGCTTTTTTGCGGCTGTCTGCAGCTGGACCATTAATGCCGGAAGATCTGGAGGAAGCAGGCGTGGCATTACAGCAGGGAGTGATGACGCTCGGTGTGGATGCCTGGCACGTGGCGGAGAATCGGACAACGGCTGATATCAGGCACCTGGCACAGGTGTTTACGCTGATTGAAGCATTGCCGGGCTGGGATGCCGGTGCGAAGTCGCCGGTGATCGGCCTCGTCAAAATTCTCAAGACCAGGGGGGAATTCGATGTTGAATTACGTAAGTGGATCAAAGCGAATAGCGATAACCGCTATTTGCCCTACGGTTCAGCTTTATAGAGATTCGCGTATAATCCGCGCTCGCCGAATACCGCTGACAAGTGAGTGAGCCATGCGCACTGCACAGATAGATCGAAACACGCTGGAAACGCAGATCCATGTGGAAATCAACCTGGACGGGACTGGGGAGCGCACGTTTGAGACGGGCCTGCCTTTTCTCGAGCACATGCTTGATCAGGTTGCCCGGCATGGACTGGTTGACCTTGTTGTTACCGCGACAGGTGACCTTGAAATTGATGCACATCATACGGTCGAGGACATCGGTATCACGCTCGGCCAGGCTGTTAACCAGGCGATTGGCGGCAAGCAGGGTATTCGTCGATATGGGCATGCCTATGTGCCGCTCGATGAGGCCCTGTCCCGTGTCGTGATTGATTTTTCAGGGCGCCCTGGGCTCAGCTATAACGTCAACTTTATGCGTCAGACCGTTGGGGATTTCGATGTTGATCTTTTCCATGAATTCTTCCAGGGTTTTGTCAATCACGCCCAGGCGACGCTGCACATCGATAACCTGAAAGGCGACAACGCCCATCATCAGATCGAAACTGTGTTCAAAGCATTCGGCCGGGCATTCAGGATGGCAGCAGAAATGGATCCACGTATGTCAGATATATTGCCGTCGACCAAAGGTGCTCTCTAGACATGCAGATTATCCCAGCCATTGACTTCAAAGATGGCAAGGTGGTCAACCTGAAGCAGGGACAACTGGATCGGTCGACGACCTACTCCGATGACCCCGTTGGCATGGCGGATCACTGGGTCAACCAGGGTTGCGAACGGCTGCACCTTGTTGACCTTGACGGGGCTTTTGAAGGGCGTCCCGTTAATGCGGATGTAATCGGTCGGATAGCGAGCAACCATCCTGAATTGACTATTCAGCTCGGGGGAGGCATACGCGACGCGGAGATTATTGAGGCTTATCTTGAAGCCGGTGTGGACTACCTGATTATTGGTACGAAAGCGGTTCAGGAGCCGGAATTCGTCGGTCAGATGTGTCAGCGATTTCCAGGCCACATTATTGTCGGGCTTGATGGTCTGCACGGTATGGTGGCAATCAACGGGTGGCAGGAAGTTACAGATATCGCGGTCAAGAGCCTGGCAATGCTCTTTGAAAGCGATGGTATCGATGCCATCGTCTATACCGATATCGGTAAGGACGGGATGATGGGCGGTATTAATATGCGGGCAACCAGGGACCTGGCAGATAGTGTCGATGTGCCCGTGATTGCCTCAGGTGGTGTCAACGATATCAGTGATATTCAGGCACTGCTGGATCTGGATAGCCCGGTTTCGGGAGGTATAACCGGGGTGATCACCGGCAGGGCCATATACGAGGGAACCCTGGATCTCGCTGAAGCAATTGCGTTGACACGCTGAACCGTGTCTCTGGCCAGCGGCGAAAACCAACGACCCTGAACGGGGTCTCGGCTGGAATCAGGTGGCAGAGGCCAGTTGTTCAAAGGCCTGGCGCATACGAATCATATCGGAAACGGGAATGATCCTGATGTTCTCCGCTTTCAACTTTGGCAGGGCAAGTGCCAGGTAATCTAACGTCTCTGGATAGGGGTGACCGATAGCGATAGCCGTGCGCCGGGTTCTGGCGAGTTCCAGCAGTTTACGGAATTGTCGATCGATATCATGCAGCGTCCGGCTATTGTCGAGGAAGACGTCCCTGCTTGCGCTCTTCAGGTTGTGTTGAGCGGCGATCGTTTTCGCGATTGTCTTCGGTGTGGTCCGGGAATCAACAAAAAACATCCCGTGTTCCTGCATGCTTTTCATCAACTGGCCCATCGCCCGCGGCTCCTGGGTCAACTGGCTGCCCATGTGATTGTTCAATCCTTTTGCAAAGGGCACCCGGGCCAGTGCTCTGTCGATCACTTCGGAGTATGCCGCATGATCCAGCTCGCCGGTCAGAGCAATATTGCTCATGGGTTGACTGCGGGTATTGGCCATAGGGAGATGAATCATGACTTCCTTGCCAATGTCGTGAGCATAGCGGGCCAGCCGTGTGCTGTGCCTGGTATCAGGAATAATTGCGTAGGTTAGTGGAGCCGGCAGGTCAATCGCCGCCATGCCGCGCTGACGACTGTGGCCCATGTCATCGATGATGATAGCGATGTAGGCAGTGGGAATGTGTCGGGCGGTCGGAGCGGGGTCCGCCAGGGCAAGCAGTGGAAGGAGTTGCAGCAGGAAACCTGCCTTGAGTAGAGGACCGATACAAATCCGCGTGGGCAATCTCTATCCCTGTGGGGTTGTTTGCTTGCTTAGTATATGCAGACCTTTCAACAATGTCAGGGCTTCATTGAGCTGGTAATCCTGGATCGCGAGTTCCATGCTGGGAGCATTGGTCGAGCCTGCTTCTGCTGTGCTCTCTTCTGAACCGCTGCCCAGATGCTTCGGCAGATTCTTTTCTTTCAGGCGGAAAGGGTTTGATTTTATCGGTGTCACTGTTGATCTTTCGACCCAGATGTCCGGGACGATTCCTTCGGCCTGTATCGATTTACCGCTTGGGGTGAAGTAGCGGGCGGTGGTGAGTTTGATGGCCTTCTCGTTGTTGAGGGGCAATATGGTTTGAATGGAACCTTTGCCAAAGGTGTTGGTCCCCATAATGATTGCGCGCCCATGATCCTGTAGCGCACCGGCGACAATTTCAGAAGCTGACGCGGAGCCTTCGTTAACCAGGATGACGATAGGTACGCCTCTGATAGAATCAGTGCCGGTAGCATTGTATTTCAGCTGGACCTCATCAAGCCGGCCCGCCGTATAGACGATCAATCCTTCTTCCATGAACACATCGGACACTTCGACCGCGGATTGCAGCACACCTCCAGGATTGTTCCGCAGATCAATAATCAGGCCGTCCAGGTCACCTTCGTCCTTCAGTCGGATAATGGCTTTGGCTACTTCATCTCCGGTACCACTCTGGAATTGTGCGATTCGGAGGTAGCCATAACCGTCTTCAAGGTAACGCTGGCGGACGCTGGCAACTTTGATGATTTAGCGGGTCAGGGTCAGTTCTGTCGGCGAGGACTGTCCTGTCTTGACGATGGTTAGTTTGATATCACTGCCGGGTTCACCACGCATGGTTTCAATGGCGTCGGTAAGACTCATGCCCTTCACAGGGGAGCCGTCAAGCTGGACGATGAGATCGCCGCTTTCGATACCTGCGTTGGCTGCTGGCGTTTCGTCCATGGGTGCGATGACTTTGACGAAACCGTTTTCCATGCCGATTTCGATGCCCAGACCACCATAGTTCCCGGTGGTCGTCTCCTGCAGATCGCTAAATGATTCTGCGTCCAGGTAAGCAGAGTGAGGGTCAAGCTGGGACAACATGCCGCGGATGGCATTTTCTAGCAGCGTTTTATCGTCGATTTCCTCCACATACGCGGAGCTGATCCGGTTGAATGCTTCGGCAAAAACGCGGAGTTCATTGAGTGGCAAACGCGGCTCTAGTTCCTCGCCAGTGGTCGCAACAGTAGAGTCTGCTGATTCCTTGTCCACTTGTACTGTTTCGGCACCTGGGTCTGTTTTATCGTCCATGGTTTCAGCCGGAGCCTGGACGGCGTCCTGGGAGTGCGCATGCAGCGAGGCCCACGCTAATATGATGAACAGGATTTTCTTAAGCATTGTCATTCCTCAAGCCGCACGTTGACTGCGCGCGACACACCACTGCTGTGGATCACTGGGTTTACCCTTGATCCGGATTTCAAAATAAAGTCCTGGTTTAGTCTGGCCACCGCTGTCACCGACCGTGGCGATCAGGTCTCCGGCGGATACCCAGTCTCCGGTATCCAGGTATAGCGCCTGATTGTGACCGTACAGGCTCATGTAGCCTTCTCCATGGCTGATGATCAGGAGTAACCCGAAGCCGCGCAACCAGTCAGAGAACACAACTCTACCATGATGAACGGCGTACACCGGCTGACCTTCGTCAGCCTCAATGAGCAACCCCTCCCATCTCAGTTTGCCGGCATTGCGTTTTTTGCCGAAGGTAGCCAGGACGTTACCCACCACCGGCAGGACCAGTTGACCACGCATAGACGCAAAGGGTGTCCCATCGAAGCGCTCTGGCATCTCGGTCAGCTGATTTACGATGTGTGTCAGTAATTTTTCCAGGTGATCGCGATACCAGAGCGCTTCGATGGGACACCCTTTGCGTCGATGCGTGGTCAACTGGTTCTGCCGGTGGAGGGTAACGTGCTGGCTACCTTCGGCAAAAAACGCAATGCCGGCAAACTGAGATGGGAGGGGTTGC
>CAXPUI010000077.1:0-3128 GCA_964220205.1 Candidatus Allofontibacter communis
GGCCGACCCTGTTACATGTCCTGTCTCGAGACTGCGTTCGAAGCAGTCAGGGTGATCAATCACGAATTGTCGGTAGCGTTTGATCCGGGCGCTTTCCTCAGGATAGCGTTGCTCATAGCCTGACAGGAGATTCAGGATGGGCTGCCGATGATCCTCAGGCGACATGGGTGCTGGGAATCACCAGAGGCTGCAGCTTTTTGTTGGACTCTTCATCAAACAGATCAACCAGCTGCTCAGTCATGGCATCACCCAGTTGTTCGGCGTCTGTGATAGTCACCGCACGTCGATAGTGGTGGGTCACATCATGTCCAATGCCTATCGCTACCAGCTCCACAGGTGAATGGTTCTCGATCTGATCAATTGCATACTTCAGGTGCTGCTCGAGAAAATTACTCGGGTTGACCAGCAGCGTGGAATTATCGACAGGCAGGCCATCAGAGATGACCATCAGTATCTTCCTGTCTTCCGGTCGACCAACAATACGATTGTGCGCCCAGAGCAGCGCCTCACCATCGATGTTCTCTTTCAGCAGTTCTTCGCGCATCATCAGGCCAAGATTAGTCCTGCACCGCCGCCATGGCAGATCCGCGGCTTTATAGATGATATGCCTCAAGTCGTTGAGACGTCCCGGTTGCGCCTGCTTGCCCTGCTGCAACCAGAGTTCCCTTGACTGACCGCCGCGCCAGGCACGCGTGGTGAAGCCGAGGATCTCTACCTTCACAGAGCATCGTTCCAGCGTTCGTCCCAGAATGTCCGCACACATCGCGGCTATCGTAATGGATCTGCCGCGCATGGAACCCGAGCTGTCGATCAGGAGACTGACAACGGTATCCCGGAAATTCATGTCCTTTTCCTGCTTGAACGCCAGCGGTTGGAAAGGATCCATGATGATATTGGTGAGCTTGGACGAGTCCAGCATGCCCTCGTCCAGGTCGAACTCCCAGGTTCTGTTCTGTTGTGCCATCAGCTTGCGCTGGAGACGGTTTGCCAGCTTACTGATGATGACCTGGGAATTTTGCAGATGCTTGTCCAGAACCCCCCGTAGCCTTTCCAGCTCGACCGGGTCACACAGCTCAGCGGCAAAAATAGTTTCGTCAAATTGCGTCGTAAATGCTTTGTAGTCACTCTCCCTCGGCCGCAACCAGTTTTTTTCGGCTGCTGCATCCGGTGGTGCACCGGGTTCGTCTTCATCCCCTTCCATTTCCGCCATATCCATGGCATCCATATCCACCGGTACTTCACCTTCAATAGCGTCTGCCAGATCGGAGTCTCCGCTCATATCCTGCTCAGCAGTCTCCTCCCCGGAATCCGGCTGCATTTCCTCTTCCTGCTCGCCTTCTTCCTCGGCTTCACCGTCAGCACTGTCTTCGCCATATTCATCTGACAAACCGAGATCCGTGATCATTTTCTGGGCCAGCTGGGCAAATGCCTCCTGGTCGAACATCAGGTCATCAAGGCCGTCCAGGTTTTCACCCAGGGAGTACTCGAGATGATCACGCCAGAGATCAAGCACCACATCGCCCCCGTGGGGTGGTTTTCGACCCGTGACCTTTTCACGGATTAACATACCCAGCGCCTCACCGAGCGGCGCTTCACTCTGATTCTGGATGTCCTGGTAGCTGTTATTCAAACAGTGCTCAGCAAGATTAGCCTGGAGATTGTCACCAACACCCTTCATGAGATAACTGCCGATGCAGGCGATACGCGCCTCTTCCACGGCATCGTAGACTTGCTGAGCCGTTCCGGCATGAGGCCGACTGGTCCTATGCAGACCTTCATCATGAAAACGCGTACGCAGTGCAAAGGTATCAGAGGTGCCCCTTAACGCCGCCAGCCTGTCTTCCGATAGACCAGACTCCGGGAGCGGCACTCGCGCACGATTACCCTGCAGGTAAGGCTTACCTCGACCGAACGTAACGACCAGTTCGTCGTTGCCAGAAATAGCCCTCATGGTCGAGGTGACAGCCTGCTTGAATACCTCGGTGGAATCTTCCGGAGTCACAATTTATCCCGACTGCCAGTTCAGGCCAGTACCACGTGAGCACTGGATTCGGGCAGCTCTTCACCCATGCAGCGCTGGTAATATTCAGCAACAATGGCCCGCTCGGTCTCATCGCACTTGTTGAGGAATGTCAGGCGGAAGGAAAAACCAAAGTCATTGAAGATCCGGGCATTTTCAGCCCACATCAACACGGTACGAGGCGACATGACGATGGAGATGTCACCGTTCATGAAACCCTGCCGGGTCAGGTTCGCGACGGAAACCATGTTGGCGACCGTCATACGATCGAGATCCGTAACTTTAGAGGCAATAATGTCCGTGTCTTTTTCCCGCTCAAGGTAATTCAGCGTCGTCACGATGTTCGAGCGATCCTTCTGACCCTGGTTGATCTGCTGGGTGCCATGGTACAGACCCGTCGGGTCTCCAAGACCAATCGTATTGGTGGTAGCAAACATACGAAATGAGCTGTGGGGACTGATCACCTTGCTCTGATCCAGCAGGGTGAGCTTACCTTCAACTTCAAGCACACGCTGGATGACAAACATGACATCCGGACGTCCGGCATCATATTCATCAAAAACGATGGAGCAGGCGCGCTGCAATGCCCAGGGCAGAAGCCCTTCCCGGAACTCTGTTACCTGCTTGCCATCCTGCAGAACGATCGCATCTTTCCCGACCAGGTCGATCCGACTGACGTGACTGTCCAGGTTGATTCGAATGCAGGGCCAGTTCAATCGGGCCGCAACCTGTTCAACATGGGTCGATTTACCCGTGCCATGATATCCCTGAATCATGCATCGACGGTTATAGGCATAACCCGCGAGGATTGCCAGCGTCGTCTCATGATTGAACAGGTAGTTCTCATCGATCGGCGGTACATGATCTGACGATTGCGAGAACGCCGGGACCTTGAGATCCACATCCAACCCGAAAGTTTCCCTGACATCCACTTCTGTATCAGGGATACCGTCTCCTTCTAAAGCTCCAATTTCTTCAGTCATTACTGCCATACCTAACGCTTTTCATTCGTACCTGCATTCCTGCATTTATTTCAACGACATTCATTTAAACGAGCCTTATTTAAACGACACTCAATTAAACGACACTCATTTCATCTTCATTCGAC
>CAXPUI010000078.1:0-2797 GCA_964220205.1 Candidatus Allofontibacter communis
CATCAGGTCAAATATCTGGCGAACATCGTAATCCAGGCCAAGCTGGCTCGCGGCAAACCTGACGACCGCCTGCGAATCCTTGTGCGATAGCCGTGAAGGGCGACACAAGCGGAGATGCTCAGCGGCATAGACCTGAAGTGGTCGAACGACGGTGCCGAATCCCAGTTCGCTTTCAATGATGAGGCGGTCGCCTGGCTCACCGTCGTAGAGCCTACTGATGGTTTCCCTGAGTTCCTCATCCTCGATATCGTAAATGCGGCCAATGTAAAGCGCCGCATGGGTCCATGGGCTGTTGGTCAGCCAGCGAATTATGTCACTGATCCGGGATCGGCCTTCCACGAGAATCACATCACAAGGTTTCAGTTCATGACTGACGCGCTCGAAGTCACTCAGCGGGAATTGCCTTGGCGGCCGTTCACGATTCAAGAGCTTGATTATTGATTGCATGAATTTTCCAAATATGTGTGTGGAGCAGGGTTCTATCGTTTACTATATCGACCGTATACGTGTCATAATTTTACCGTAACGTTAGGGGCTGATGCAGACATTCAGCAGTCATCACTCAGCGAGCACTGCAAATCGACTGATAGAAGACTGATAGAAGACTGATAAAAGACAGATAAAAGACAGAAGACCCATAAAAGCATGCTGAACAGAACAGAAGAAACCAGAAAAATCCAGAAGCATATAACGAGTGATGCTGGATGATCGTTGACAGGCTGGGTAGAAAATTCACCAATCTGCGGGTCAGCCTGACGGCTGCCTGCAATTACGCGTGCACTTACTGCGTGCCGAATGGCAAGCGCCTGATGAAGGCGCAGAATGAGCTTTCTGCTGATGAACTGATCAGGTCTGTCACCCTCCTGCAGCAGGCTACTGGTCTAGACAAAGTGAGAATTACTGGCGGTGAGCCGCTGGTAACCCCTAAATTCGATCAATTCCTGCCTGCCGTCATGGATCTGGGTTTAAAGGATGTAAGCCTGACGACTAATGGCCAGTTGCTTATGAGTAAGCGGCAGTTGATCGCCGATTCCGGGTTGCGCCGGATGAACATTTCACTGGATACGCTGAATCCCCTGAAGTTCAAACACATTGCCCGTGGTGGTGACCTGCCAACCGTTCTGGATGGCATCGAGGCCATGCTCGAGCTGGGGCTTAAGCTTAAAATCAACATGGTACCGATGCGCACAGAGAATCTGACTGAGGTCCTGCCGATGTTACGGTACTGTCTTGACCGAGGTATTGAGCTCCGCTTTATCGAATTGATGCGCATGGGGCATCTGCTGGGGAACAATGCATTCCAGTCCGATTTCGTATCAATGGAGAACCTGCTGGATGAAATTGGCCGTGAATATGAATTCAGCCGGACCGAAGCGCCTTATGACTCGACTGCAGCACGATTCCAGATTCCAGGGCAGGGCACCTTTGGCATCATCGCGAATGAAAGTGAACCTTTCTGTCGAACCTGTACCAGGCTGAGACTCTCTTCTGACGGGTACCTCTATGGTTGTCTGTCGAATACATCAAGGCACGCAATCGGTGAATTGCTGGAACTGCCCCCCCATCTGGCATTACCCAAGCTGCAGGGTTTGCTCTTGAGTGCGCTGGGCGACAAGAAGTTGTCTTTTCAGGGGGAGGTTACGGTGATGAAGTTCATCGGTGGTTAATTGACACTCGCAATTGCAGCGCATAAATGTGCTCCATTTGCCTCCTTTTTGCAGCTCTTCTCTGTAGTATTATCAACATGGTCCCTCGCGCCAATCTCGAGGGGCTGAAGACAACGTAAACGAGGTTCCCCTTATGATGGATTTAGACATCCCGGAAAGATTAATTCCGGTCAGAGACAAGATAGATAAGTTCGTAAAAACAAAGATTGACCCTGTCACTGAGGAATTCCACACGTCGGTTAACCCCGATGACGAGTGGTCTCTTTCTGACCGCCAAGTGGAGATTCTTGAGGGGTTGAAGGATGACGCGCGGGAAGCGGGGCTCTGGAATTTCTTCCTCCCCGACAGCCTGGGTGGTGCTGGTGTGTCTAACCTGGAGTATGCCCACCTTGCCGAGGTCATGGCGCGTAACCCAATGGCATCAGAGGTCTTTAACTGTGCTGCGCCAGACACGGGTAACATGGAGGTGATCGAGCGTTTCGGTACTGAAGAACAGAAAAAGCAATGGCTAGAGCCCCTGCTGGAAGGCAAGATTCGTTCAGCTTTTGCGATGACGGAACCGGGTGTTGCTTCATCAGACGCAACGAACATCTGCACCCAGGCAAAACTGGAAGGCGATGAGTGGGTCATCAACGGTGAAAAACACTACGCCTCAGGCGCAGGTGATTCTCGCTGTAAAGTCATGATTGTCATGGTCCAAACCAACCCTGATGCACCCAAGCATTTGCGGCAATCCCAGATTCTGGTGCCTAAAGATACGCCGGGTGTCAATATTCTTCGGCCGATGTCGGTATTCGGGCATGATCAGGCACCCCATGGTCACATGCACATCAAGTTTGAGAATTGCCGGGTACCTAAAGAGAACATTATTCTGGGTGAAGGCCGAGGTTTCGAGATTTCTCAGGGTCGATTGGGCCCAGGTCGGATACACCACTGCATGCGGTCTATCGGTGTCGCGGAACGTGCGCTCGAAATACTCTGCAGGCGAGCATTGAGCAGGACAGCCTTTGGCAAACCCCTCGCTGAACTGGGTGGTAATTACGACGTCATCGCGGATTCCCGAATTGAACTCGATATGTGTCGGCTGGCAGTACTGCGAGCCGCTCATATGATGGACACATTGGGTAACA
>CAXPUI010000079.1:0-2448 GCA_964220205.1 Candidatus Allofontibacter communis
GGTCCTGCGATATAGCGGGCTCACGTGATAGATTCATGAACAGAGACAGCATCGGTCTTACAGTCAGTACACCACCGAGAGTTATTGAACCCTGGAAACAATCACGATGAACACGGACTTTCCTGAACAGTTCTTCCAACGCCAAGATGAGTCAGCGGACGAAAACTTTTACCGCGAACCTCGATTCGTCACGCACATCGACGACAGCACTATCGACAGCCTGACTCAGTTTTATCGTGAGCAGATCCAATCCGGGAGCCGCGTACTTGACCTCATGTCATCATGGATTTCTCATCTGCCTGAAGACATAGATTACGCGCATGTTTCTGGCCTTGGCATGAACAATGCCGAGCTTCAGGCGAATCCAAGGCTCAATAATTTTTGCGTGCAGGACCTGAATGACTCACCGACGTTGCCGTTTGCCAGCAACGCTTTCGATGCAGTATTGATCGCTGTTTCTATTCAGTATCTCATCAAACCCGTGGAGGTCATGACCGAGATAAATCGCTGTCTGACCGTCGGCGGGCAGTGCATTGTAGCGATGTCACATCGACTCTTTCCGACAAAAGCCATTTATGCCTTCCAGGTAATGCCACCTGAAGATCGGTGCCGGGTTGTTGCCGCCTATATGGAAAAAAGCGGAATGGTGGGAGTCGAGACCCTGGATCATTCTCCTGTTTCTGGCGACCCGCTGTGGATCGTCAGGGGGTACAGCCGCTAACGCTTGGAAGAAGGCGGCCTGAGAAACGACCTGCTCGCACACTCTCAGGGCGCGAATCGCTGGTTACGATAATGCTGGGAATGATTCGACTGGCGCCAGACGGTTAGATACTCAAATCCAGGGCGTTGTAGTCTTTAAGACTTGCTCTGGCAGATTCGTTCCACGTCAAATCGAGATGCGAATTGGAAAGCGGCAGATACTCAAAAGGCGCTTCCTGTGGATATCTTTGTTGCCTGGCGCTGATGCCATAACCGATCGTTTTGGCACGTTCCTGAATCACTTCATCAGTGTAGACAATCGCCTCGCTGTGTATTCCAGCGCCCCGTACATCGAGTACTGAACTTCGCTTATGAAAACCAAAGTTGATGGTTAACCTGGGCTCAAACCCGCTGTTCGCAAACGAACCGTGGACCAACTGTCGATTGCAGATCACCACGTCACCGGGATCGCAGACGATCGGGATTGCGCCATTAATGCGCTCACTGCCCGAGGCCTCGACCATCTTGGTGATATCGAGCTTACCCAACTTGTGGGTTCCGGGAATCACCCAGACGCCGTTGACTGGCGTGCTGCCGTAAACCTGAGCCATGAAATTAAAGCCGTGGATGTCGGCATCAAAATCCGGATTGTCCCAGTGGGTATCGCCGTCCTGGTGCCAGGACACGGCCGCGCCTAGCCCCGGATCTTTGATGAACAGCACTTCATTGAACGGTGCAAAATCATCGCCGTTTATTGCCGCAGCCACAGACAGCAATAACGGGTGCGCATAAAGACGCAGGGCCGCATCCGAAAACTGTAACGACCCGGACAAAATAAATGGTGCTTCTTTCGGCGCGCCCTCTCCTGGGTCCAGATCCTTCAGTTTGATCTGATGTCGGCCACGAGCGATCTGCGTTCCTCCCATGGGGTCACTGAGCGGTTTGCTCCACAGTAAGCCGCCAGACTTTCGGTCTGTACCCAGCGCGGGCCGTCCTTTCGAGTCGGTTTTTGCACCCTTCTCTGTTGGGAACCTGCTGCGCAACTCAGCCAGGTCTTCAAGAATGTCGGACATCTCCGCATCGCCGATAACGTCCGTGAACACGTAGAACCCGTAGTTGGCGTAGGCCTCACGAATACTCGGATGCAGATCGCCCTCGGGGGTGAAACGTATCTTGCCCCGGTTATCCAGTTGGTAGGCTTCCTGTTCACCCTGAAGCAGATAGCGCCTGACAGCTTCGGCTTCATCACCATAGTGCACGGCACACGCGTCGATTGAAGACTGGTAGTTGGAATCTTTCATATCAATGCTCAACTGCAGTGGCCGAGTTTACCCGTCAGATTGATCCAAGAACCTTGCTGATGGTCTTTCGAAACTTGTCACCAAAGGGAGGGCGCGCCCCAATGATTGGCAGGACGTCGATCATGGTTTGACTGTAGATCGCCCTTTCATGACTCATGTTTCTAAATCCTTCCGGGCCATGATAGGCACCCATGCCAGAAGCGCCAATACCGCCAAATGGCAGGTCTTCCTGCACGTAATGTAACGTAATGTCATTGATGCAAACACCACCACTTGGCACGTGGTTCAGCAAGTACTCCCGCTCCTCCTTATCTTTACCAAAGTAATAGAGCGCGAGGGGGTTCCGGCGTGGTTCAATTTTGTCCGGGACCTCTGTGATGTCCCGGTAAGTCATGATTGGGAGCACAGGGCCGAAAATCTCCTCATGCATGACATGCATATCTTCACT
>CAXPUI010000080.1:0-7979 GCA_964220205.1 Candidatus Allofontibacter communis
ATTTGACTCCAGCAACTCCTCAACGACCACCCCCACAATGGAGTTCAGCTCATCGACCGAACCCATTGCCTCGACGCGAGGTGCCGTTTTGCTTATCCGGCTGCCGTCACCCAGGCCGGTTTCACCCTGATCCCCGGTTCGTGTATAAATCTTTGAAAGTCTCTTGCCCATGCTAATCCAGCTTGATGTGACGGACCATGATTGTAGTCGAGCGCACGGATTCTGCCAGATTTTGAGTCGCGATTTCGATCATTTCTTTCTGCTTCGGCGCACCCGTCTCAGATGTTCATCAAAAAAACCCAGGCCCGAAGTTGATGCTTTGACGACTAGGACTGGCAGGTCAAACATGGCGCACTGGTTTGGTATGCTTCAATGCTGGGAGTTTAAATAAATAAGAGGTAAATGGCATGCCCTCGTTTGATGTGGTGTCGGAAGTGGACTGGCACGAGGTAACCAATGCGGTTGATCAGGCTAACCGGGAACTGCAGACCCGATTTGACTTTCGTGGCGTAGACGCGAAGTTTGAAAAGCAGGACGAGGTTGTGCGGGTCACTGCGGAAGCAGATATACAGATTGAACAGATGATTGATATTCTGGGTGCCAAAATGGTCAAGCGCTCAATAGATCCGAAGGTCATGGATATAGGAGACCAAGAGCATGTTGGCAAGCTGTTGCACAAGACGATAAGGATTCGGCAGGGCGTTGAAAGTCTATTGGCGAAACGGATCGTCAAACTGATCAAAGAGAAAAAACTCAAGGTGCAGTCCGCTATCCAGGGAGATAAAGTCAGGGTGACAGGGAAGAAGCGCGACGACTTGCAGCAGGTTATTGCCCTATTGAAAGACGAGGAATTTGACGTGCCACTGCAATTCAATAATTTCAGAGACTGATAGTTGCATAAGGCCGTTAACCATCGGAGCTGGTCTGAGACCTTCAAGGTCTACCTGCAGCCGCGGGTCATTTCCCTGGTCACACTGGGATTTTCCAGTGGGCTGCCTTTCCTGTTGGTGTTTTCGACGCTGACTGCGTGGCTGGCAGAGGGCGATGTGTCTCGCAGTGCCATCGGTTTTTTTGCGTGGGTGTGTATCACTTACTCTGTCAAGGTGCTTTGGGCGCCAGTGGTCGATACCGTGCCAGTTCCCTGGTTAACAGGAGCTTTTGGTCAGCGACGGGGATGGATGCTTGCGGGTCAGCTGGGAATATCAGTTGGCCTTATCCTGATGGCTTTCATTGGACCGGGTGATCTGCTGGTCCTTGGCCTGGCTGCGTTGCTGGTGGCGTTTTCTTCAGCGACCCAGGATGTGGCGATAGACGCCTATCGCATAGAAAGTGCTGATCCCGAGTATCAGGGTGCCATGTCGGCCGCGTATGTTTTCGGTTATCGATTGGCGCTGCTGGTGGCAGGAGCCGGAGCGCTCTATCTGGCCGACTTTTTTTCCTGGCCGGTGGCCTATGTGATGATGGCCTGCCTGATGTCGATTGGGGCAGGGACTGTGCTGCTGGTTGCGGAACCTCTACTTGAACGGGTGACCGACGCACCGGATTTCTCGCTGCCGGGCATGAGGCTATGGTTCCAGGCGGCGGTTGTGGGACCGTTTGTCGATTTCTTTCAACGCAACCAGAAAAACGCACTCGCCATTCTGGTGTTTATAGCGGTGTTCCGGTTGAGTGACATAGCCATGGGGATTATGGCAAATCCCTTCTATCTCGATATGGGCTTCACAAAAACTGAAATTGCCAATATCGCCAAGGTCTTCGGCTTTTTCATGACTATTGCCGGTTCATTTGTCTGTGGTGCCCTGGTAGTCAAGTGGGGCTTGATGCGTCCTTTATTGATTGGTGCGGTGGCCGTGGCTTCAACCAACCTGTTATTTGCAGGATTGTCGCAGATGGAACCTGAGGTTGTTTTCCTCGCGGTCGTTATATCGGCAGACAATCTGTCGGGTGGGTTCGCCGCAACCGCCTTTATTGCGTTCCTCTCCAGCTTGACCAATAGAGCTTACACCGCAACCCAATATGCCCTGTTCAGTTCATTAATGACGCTGCCTGGCAAATTCATCTCTGGCTTTTCGGGGATAGTCGTGGATAGTCTCGGCTACTTTGAATTCTTCGTTCTCGCAGCGATGCTGGGTATCCCCGCTGTCCTGCTGGTTATCTATCTGGAACGAGTTATGGCTCCCAGCCGTAGTGGCGGAGACTGATTCTGCCATTAATGACGACGATACCTTCGTCCTCGAGCCTGCCCTGCTGTCGCAATGCGCGAGGGTTTGTGATCCGGCCCTTGCCGTTGACAACCCGGTGCCACGGGAGCCGGGTGTTGCCGGGTAGTTGCGAGAGGATTCTGCCAACTAGGCGTGCATGACTTGGCATACCCGCCAGACGAGCAATCTGCCCGTAGGAAGCGACTCTGCCTTCAGGAATGCGAGCGACCACTGAAAAAACGCGGATCTGGGCGGAATTTTTCGTCTCACTCATTCTAATCGCCCAATTTAGCGAAATTTCCATGGATTTTTAGCAGTCTGGCCTTGACTCTGCTAAAAGTGACCCTATGATTAGCAGTCCCTAAAAGAGAGTGCTACAAAGCCCCCGGAAGTCCTGTTCTAAAGGCCTGGGTGAAGATTAGCGTTGTTTTGACCGTCATGCCAATCGAGCGGATATGGACCGCAGGTGTGACATTCAACAGGAGAAAGGAATGAGTATCCGTCCATTATCAGACCGAGTGGTCGTGCGCCGCTTGGAAGAAGAAACAAAGTCAGCAGGGGGCATTGTGATCCCTGATTCGGCTACAGAAAAACCTTCGCAGGGTGAAGTCCTTGCGGTCGGTCCTGGCAAGAAACTGGATAACGGCAGTGTACAGACTGTAGACCTGAACGTTGGTGACAAAGTCCTCTTTGGGCAGTATGCGGGCAGTACGGTGAAGGTTGAAGGTGAGGAATTGCTCATCATGAACGAAAGCGAAGTATTTGGCGTCATCGAGTAAGCCAAAGACAGTAATAGAAAGAGAAGGATTAATTAGTTATGACAGCTAAAGACGTTAGATTCGGTGATTCAGCTCGGCGTGGAATGCTGGCGGGAGTTAATACCCTGGCAGACGCCGTGAAAGTTACCCTTGGCCCCAAGGGTCGTAATGTGGTTCTCGATAAATCGTTTGGTGCGCCGACCGTTACCAAAGATGGTGTTTCCGTTGCGAAGGAAATCGAGCTGGAGGATAAGTTCGAGAATATGGGAGCACAGATGGTTAAGGAAGTTGCCTCCCAGACTTCCGATGTAGCGGGTGATGGCACCACGACTGCTACTGTTCTGGCACAGGCGATTTTGAACGAAGGGCTGAAGTCAGTTGCTGCTGGTATGAACCCAATGGACCTCAAGCGGGGCATTGATAAAGCGGTTGCAGCTGCTGTTATTGAAATCGAGGGCTTGGCGCAACCCTGCTCCGACTCAACGGCTATTGCCCAGGTTGGTAGCGTATCTGCCAACAGCGACACGCAGGTTGGTGACATCATCGCCGAGGCGATGGAAAAAGTAGGTAAGGAAGGCGTTATCACTGTTGAAGAAGGCAGTGGTCTGGAAAATGAGTTGGATGTGGTAGAAGGTATGCAGTTCGACCGCGGCTATCTGTCCCCTTACTTCATTAATAACCAGGATAGTATGAGTGCAGAACTTGAAGATCCATTTGTCCTGCTTTTTGACAAGAAGATCTCCAATATTCGTGACCTGCTGCCAGTCCTGGAAGCGGTAGCCAAGTCCGGCAAGCCGTTGATGATTATTGCTGAAGATGTCGAGGGTGAAGCCCTGGCGACACTGGTAGTAAACAACATGCGTGGCATCGTTAAGGTTGCGGCAGCGAAGGCTCCAGGCTTTGGTGACCGTCGTAAGGAAATGCTGCAGGATATAGCGATCCTGACGGGTGGCACGGTTATCTCCGAAGAAGTCGGTCTGTCACTTGAAGGCGCGACTCTCGATGACCTCGGTCAGGCCAAACGCATCAGTCTGACTAAGGACAACACAACTGTTGTTGATGGTGCTGGCCAGTCTGATGACATCGAAGGTCGAGTGAACCAGATTCGCACTCAGATTGAAGAAACGTCATCTGACTACGATCGTGAGAAGCTTCAGGAACGCGTTGCCAAGCTTGCTGGTGGTGTAGCAGTTATCAAGGTGGGCGCTGCGACTGAGGTTGAAATGAAAGAGAAGAAGGCACGCGTTGAAGACGCGTTGCATTCAACCCGCGCAGCAGTCGAAGAAGGGATCGTCGCTGGCGGCGGTGTTGCTCTGATTCGAGCTCTGACAGCCGTTGAAGGCCTGGAAGGCGATAATGAAGACCAGAACGTTGGTATCAATCTTTGCCGACGGGCTATGGAAGCTCCTATGCGACAGATCGTCGCAAATGCGGGCGACGAAGCCTCTGTTGTTGTTGACAAGGTTAAGTCCATGTCCGGTTCAGAAGGCTACAACGCTGCGACAGGTGAGTATGGAGACATGATCGCTTTTGGTATCCCTGATCCTGCCAAGGTCACTCGGACGGCTCTGCAGGCTGCAGCTTCTGTGGCTGGTCTGATGATCACGACTGAGTGTATGGTAACCGAAGTCGTTGATGATACGCCTCCGCCTCCGATGCCAGACATGGGCGGCATGGGCGGCATGGGTGGCATGATGTAACTCAACCAGTCAGCTGGAAAGCCGAAAAGCCCCACTTTAACGTGGGGCTTTTTTTATGTTCAACACTAAAATATTCAATGCTAATATACACTTAATGTGAATATTGGGGGTCAGGTCTCTATCTGACCTTCGTTTGACAATAACAAGAGGGAGATCTCATGGGCGACATTGCACTCTTTACTAGCTACGGACTCGATTTTCTCTTCCGCTGGATGCATATCCTGTTCGGAATAGCGTGGATTGGGTTGTTGTATTACTTTAATTTTGTACAAACCGAGTACTTCAAAGAAGCTGAAGATGCTCATCGCTCTGGCGCTATTCAGAAGCTGGTACCTCGGGCCCTCTGGTGGTTCCGCTGGGGTGCCATGTTCACATTCTTCACAGGGCTGGTGCTTCTTGGCTTAAAGGGCGCTGGTGTCTCTTTTGACATCACGATTGGTGCAACGCTGGGCACATTGATGTTCTTGAATGTCTGGTTGATTATCTGGCCAAACCAGAAAATTGTTATCGCATCGGCAACACAGGTTGCGCAAGGTGGCGAACCTCTGCCAGAGGCAGCAGCAGCCGCTCCGAAAGCTGCGCTGGCATCACGAACCAACACCCTGTTCTCAATGCCGATGCTGTTTTTCATGGTGTCGTCAGCGCACCTGACTCACGGTGTTGTCACTGCGGCCAGTCCTGTTGCCCTGGGTCTGATGCTGCTTATCATTCTTGCATTAGAAGCTAATGCAATCTTTGGTAAGCCCGGTCCTATGGCCAGTGTTTCAGGTGTTATTCACTGCAGTATTGGTTTGACTGTTGTACTGTACGGCCTGATGGCGATACTTTAAGGCCTGCTCTACTAAACGATAAAGGGCCCGACAGGGCCCTTTTTTTCAGAGCATTTCATGAACGATCCGATCCCTTCCATTAAACCAGACCAGGACGAGGTGGCCTCTTACAGGAGTAGCGCCCGGTCTGCTGCACCCAGACAAAGCAACTTTAACGGACTGCTTGTGTTCGTCATTGTGCTTATGGCGATCATTATGGGGATTGGTGGCTATACCTTGTTCGAAGTTCAGAAAAAACTCGATCAGTCCAACGAATTGCTCGCTCAGGGTCAGGCCAATATCGCTGAGCTTGACAGTCGGCTGGCTGCGACAGGCACCGATGTCTCACAAACACTCCAGGACCTTAAAGCCCAGGTAATCACCAATTTCAATGATATCGACAAGCTTTGGGCGGTTTCATACCGACAGAACAAGCCGGATATCCAGAAAAATGTCCGTTCGATTACGACGTTGAAGAACGATCTGGGTCAGCGGGTTAATGATATGAGTAGTTCCGTTGAACAGATGGCTGCTCAGTACCAGTCGACGTTGAATGAGTTATCTGGCTTACGCGAGGGGCTGTTACAGGATAATGAAGAACTGATTACCGAGATTGCCCTTCTACGAGGACAGGTTCAGGATCAGGCGGTTGTGCAGGAAGCCAGCCGACGCACCCTCAACTCGCTCACCAAGCAACTGCAGGACGTCAATGAGGCAATTGATTCTATTGATCAGCATCGCCGGCAGCTTGCTCAGAAGCTGGCTCAGCAGCAAAGCCAGATCCAGAGTATGCAGGCACGTCCTGCGCCCGGTCCTGGTGGTTAATTGATCTGCCAGTCTTCCACAACGTTCAGGCTGTAGCGCTCGCCATCGTAGCTCAGGACAACGCCCTGTTCAGTGATTTCCAGCAGGATGTGATTGTCTTCCAGGCGATCTCCTTCTCGACGTGCTACGCCATTGATCCTTACCATTCGAAGATCGGGTTCATTCGCAAAAATATGTGCAGTGATGTCTAACATCGGCGGCGGTGTTCTGCCCGCTTCAGATTGACGCTGATGTGTCCCGGTATTTATTGCAGGAGCTTCTTGCGCCGTTTTGTCGGTGAGAATCGCGTGCTTCTCCTGAGGTTCCGTTGACTCTACAGCAGATGTATCAGCGGTGATGGCTGGCATTTGTCCAGATTTAACTTGGGTAGGATCGGGCACCGGAGCACTGTCTTCCGGGTCATCAAACAACCAGTAAATTGCGGCAGCGTTGGTGACGGCTATGATCAGCACCAGGATAATGATGCTCCTGGGGCCTGGTGGGGATGCAACTGGGACATCGTTGCCAAGTGCACCCACTCCGGGTCTGCGTTTTCTGGTTCGCTCTTTTTCGGACTTTTTCAGTGCATCCAGGATATAGGACATGTCTAACTCCTGCTGTCCGCTCGCAGTGTCGGAATATTCACTGCCTTGACACTGTTAATGTGTATCCAGGTTATCGGGTCAACGATACCGGTGGGCGCCAGGCCAACGGAGGCCTGGAAGTCCTGGACCTTGTTCTCCAGCGCGGTATTGAACGTGAAACCGGTTTCCATGGGAGGAGATTTACCGTCTATCAGAGCCATCTGCATGACTAGCCAGTCGACTGCTGCCCCCTGGTCATTGCGCTTCAGTGGGGCCCAGTAATCAGGCGGCATACGCCAGACCAGGTTGATATTACCGTTGAACCGATTGAGGAAGTCCGCCTGGCTCAACTCGAACTGATCTGGTCCGGCAAACAAAGTCAGCTTCGTCTTGTTGACCTCGCTCAGGGTCAGATACTGGTTGTCTAGGTGGACGATTACCGGTCGGTCGATCTCCAGCAACTCCTGCCAATCAGCCTGGCGCTGCATACACATGAGTCCAATATTGCTCGCAAGTTCACATGGGTCAGTTTCCAGGTCGACAAAAGCGGCGCCCCAAAGGACGAATAAGTCGTGCCAGGCTGCGTTGATTTGATCGTGTCCATTCAGTACGGGCTGTTCACGGGGTTTGCCCATGTCCTGGATGTTGGGCATGGTGGGTGACTGGTTTACTGTTTCGGCAACTTCTCTCTTTCCTGGCAGGCTCTCCTGTACAGTTGAGCTATCTGTAGGAGTGAACATGAGCCAGTAGCCTGTGGTGAGCGCAATGAACAGGCTGGCTGCCAGGGAGAGAACTCGCCAGTTTTCTGCGGTGGGGTTTATCCCCATGACCTCTGTCGCTGCTTTGTTGACCACGGCTAACGAGATGATTCTTTTGTCCTCGGCATAGGTGCCGAGTAATGATCTGTCACAAACCAGGTTGATCAGTCTGGGAATTCCTCCCGTAAGTTTATGAATCCTCCGGGTTACCCTGTTGCTGAAGAGAGTCGGCTCGCCGCCGGCAACATTGAGACGATGAGTTATGTACTCTCTGGTTTCCGCGCTGTCCAGAGCTTCCAGGTGGTACCTCGCGGTGATGCGCTGGCTGAATTGTCTGAGTCCTTGCTCTTTAAGGGTTTCCCCGA
>CAXPUI010000081.1:0-3337 GCA_964220205.1 Candidatus Allofontibacter communis
CAGACCGAATTACTTCTCGCCGACCTTTCACAAACACACCGGAGAACTCTGTTCCGGGCTGCAGATCCACACGGACTTCCCCGGTTATCAGCACAATCGGTTCAAACCGTATCGACTGATTGCAGGATTTTTGAAAGCTCTACGCAGTCTCGCCCCGGATTATGACCTCTGGCGCTACCATGACTATGAATACGAACTGGACCGGTCGCCGATAGACGTGATCAACGGTGGACCCTGGTTACGACTATGGGTCGACGACGTAGACCAGCCCTACAGCGACCTGACTATCGAACTGGATCAAGCGGCCACCATGTGGGAGGACAGACGATCTCCTTATCTACTGTATACATGATAGACTCCGCCACCGTCATCGTTCAGAGCCTTCTTCCATGACCAACGCCTACAAAATAGCTGTTCTCCCTGGCGACGCCATCGGGCCGGAAATCATGGCGCAAGCCGTTCGAGTCTTTGACGTCCTCGAAGCGAAAAGAGATGTTTCATTTGAACTGATCACAGCCCCTTTCGGAGCCCAGGCATATTTTGAAGAAGGCAAAGCCTTCCCCGAGGAGACTAAACAGATCTGCGACACGGCAGATGCCATCCTCAAGGGCCCGGTGGGCCTGTCTCACGAGGAATCACAGAAAATCCCCGTTGATGAACAACCTGAGCGTGGCGCTATTCTACCGCTGCGAGCGCGCTACAACACCTTCGCTAATTTCAGGCCAATATTCCTTAGTCCGGATATGGCTCATTTTTCACCGCTGAAGTCTGAAATCATCAAAGATGGTATCGATATCCTCCTGATTCGAGAACTCGTCGGCGGCCTCTATTTCGGTGAGAAGCATCGAGGTGTCAATGATAACGGCCAACGCTTCGTTAATGAGGTACTGGAGTACACCGAAGAACAGATCCGACAGGTATTAATCGTCGCTTTTGAGCAGGCTCGGTTAAGGAACAAGCGACTGCACAATATCCATAAAAGCAACGTACTCATGTCCAGCGTGTTCTGGAACGAAGTGCTCGCTGAGGTCCACCAGGACTATCAGGATGTAGAAGTCATCCACCTGCTGGTGGACGCTGCGGCGACCGCTCTCTGTCTGAATCCGGGACAGTTCGACGTCATGGTCATGGAAAACATGTTCGGCGACATCCTCAGTGATCAGGGGGGCGGCATTCTTGGATCACTCGGCCTGATGCCATCGGCCTGTATAGGACCAGAAAAATCCTATTACGAACCCTCGCACGGCAGCGCCCCGGACATCGCGGGTCAGAACATTGCCAACCCTTACTCCATGATCGGTTCCGTCGCCATGATGCTGGAGATGAGCTTCAACATGAAGGAGGAGTCCGCACTCGTCTGGGAAGCCATGAAAAGCGTCTTTGAGGCTGGTTATTCCACCGCAGACCTGTCAAAGACCAGCGGCGACATCCAACTGGTGTCGACGGCAGAATTCGGTGACAGGGTCATCGCGAAACTAACTGAGCTGCTCTAACGCGGGAATCGCTCGCGTTTCGGGTATTGAGCCGGGACAAATGCCCTACAGCTGCCCGACAGTATCCACGATACTGAAAACCATCACCAGGATCGACAACCAGCCCCAGCCGATAAGAGCCCACATGATCAACGGTTGTTCGAACAGGTCGCCAAGAATATTGACGACTGAATCGACGAGTAAGAATTTCAGTACAGCTTTAAGCCAATCAATCACAAACATGGCGGTTTCCGGTGAAAAGTCGGGCGCATTTTACCTACTGATCCTGTTCATTTGAACACCGGCCGATTGTTTTCAAAAGCTTTGAATCGCTCAATATCTTCCGCAATCTTCTCGTAAACCCCGTTCACATCGATTTTTTCCCTGAACTGCACGCGTTTTGAGAACATGGTCACGGGGAAGACATAATTTTCAGTCGTCCGCCAGCGTAACGCTTTACTCGTTCCAAGATCATCTTCATAACTGACCCAGTGAAGTCCAAACTCCTTGGCCAGCACATCGCCAAATACAATCCCCATGCTCTGCCACTGACGAACATCTGCGGTCGCCATTACCTTCCGGTCGATGAGTGACTGCAGCGTCTTGAGATCTGACGCGTCACCTTTAAGCGTCATGATGCCAAGACGACGCGCAATCAGATCGGCTATTTCCCGCCTTTGTGTATTGAGAGCATAACGCTGTCCCAAAGACAGTTCCTTGACAGTAATCGGCGCTTCGTCGATGTCGAATTGATAGCGTTCCAACTCCTCTTCCGTGAGTTCGACTAAACCCTCCGCTGCCATGCAGCTAAAGGAGCAAATCGCCAGCAGAAGAAAAACAAGCCTTTTAGTTAACACTACGCCTCACGACCTTTTCAACAACGAGCATGCCAGTTTAATGTAAAATTGTTGAGGAAACCTGAACACTGGGACATTGCATTCTGGACACGACTCTGATCAAGCAGCTTTACACGGCTGACGGCCTGTGGCACCTGGCCATTACTGGCGGTGGGACCAGCGCGATCAGCACCTTGTTCGGGACCGCAGGCGCCTCATCAACCATTCTCGATGTCCAGGTCCCCTACCACCGCTCAGCGTTGCAAAACTACCTGGGAACCTCGCAGCCACAGGAGTGCAGCACGGCCACCGCCAGAGCAATGGCCGTAAGAGCTTTCCTCAATGCGAGGTCAGCCATGCCAGAGCACCGTGTATTCGGACTCGGCTGCACTGCAGCGATAGCCACCAACCGACATCGCAAAGGCGCTGACAGGTGCCATATCGCGGTGCAAAGCGAGAATCGGACAGCATGTATTGACCTGACATTCGATAAGTCAATGACCAGGGAAGAACAGGAAGCACAATGCCGGAATGCCATTATCAATGTGATGGCAGAAGAATCGGGCATCAAAACAGGACAGGATGAGAAGCTCTCAACCATGGCCCACAATGCAACCGAGGAATGGCAGAACCTGTTCATGGATCGTGTCGCCATCACAGGAACAGACAGCACAGGGACAAACAGCGACGTTACCGCCCTGCTGCCCGGTGCCTTTAACCCCCTGCACGAAGGTCATCGACAGATGTTGACGAGAGCCGGCGAACTCCTTCAGGACCAGGTCACACTCGAAATTTCCATAAGAAACGTCGACAAACCTACACTTGATTACCTGACCATGCAGGAACGACTGGAACAGGCCGCAGATCTGCCCCTGGTATTCACCAACGCGCCCACTTTCGAAGCCAAGGCACGCCTGTTCCCCGGAGCGACCTTTATCGTCGGCATCGATACGCTGACAAGAATTCAGGATGAGCGTTATTACGACTCCCCTGCTGCACGTGATCGCGCCCTGCAGCTACTGCAGGAAC
>CAXPUI010000082.1:0-3416 GCA_964220205.1 Candidatus Allofontibacter communis
GCCAGTGAATTTCGACGCGGTCTATGCGCAGGCCAAGGCACAGGCAGAGGCTCAGACCAACAACCTCCAGTAGTTAGCGGATGCTCGAGAATCCGGTCTGTCGGAGGGCTTCGTAAACTACGATCGCGGCGGCATTAGCAAGGTTCAGGCTGCGTGATTGGGCCCGCATCGGGATACGTATCACCTCGAATTGTTCTCTGACGTTGTCAGGCAGTCCGCGGGTCTCGGGTCCGAAGATGAACGTGTTGCCAGGCAGATACGTGTAGCTATCGTAGTCCGAAAGACCTTTTGTGGAGACTGCAAAGACCCGCGTGGGCTCGTATTTCTGCAGGAATGTATTCAGGTCAGCGTGGATGTTGACGTCGACGAACTCCCGGTAGTCCAGTCCAGCGCGACGCAGCAGTCGATCATCCATGTCAAAGCCCAGGGGTTCTATAAGATGGAGTTGGCAGCCGGAATTAGCGCATAAGCGAATAATGTTGCCGGTGTTCGGAGGAATCTCCGGTTCGAAAAGCACGACGTTGAACAACTAGAGGCTACTCGATAAGGGAGTCATTATTCAGGCCGAGTTCGGTGATTTTCCTCGTCAGGGTGTTTCGGCCCCAACCCAGCAGTAGAGATGCATCCTTCTTTCTACCCCCTGTCTGCGCGAGGGCGCTTTTAATCATGATGCGCTCAAACCTGGGCACGGCTTCTTCAAGAACGCCGGCTTCACCGGGTTCCTTGTTCGCGAGTTTCTGGGTGGCCCAGGTTTTCAAGGCTCGCTCCCAGTCAACTCCAGGGGTGGTCGGTTCCGGTTTGGAGTCCAACAGGTCCGGTGGCAGGTCCTGAATCATGACGTTGCTGGATGTGGCCATGACAGCTATCCATCGACAGGCGTTTTCTAGCTGACGAACGTTACCGGGCCAGGGCAATTGGGTCAGGTAATCAACAGCCTCCGGCGTCAGTCGCTTGGTTTCCTCGCCTATTTCCACGGCCGCTATTTTCAGAAAGTGTGTTGCTAAATCAGGAATGTCTTCCTTCCGTTCAGCCAGGTTTGGCAGGTTGACGCGGATCACGTTCAGTCGATGGAAGAGGTCTTCTCGAAACCGGTTTTCCCTGACGAGTTCCTCCAGGTCCTGGTGAGTCGCAGCGATAATTCGTACGTCCGCTTTAAGGGATTCGTGTCCACCGACTCGATAGAATTCGCCATCTGAAAGGACCCTCAGTAACCGGGTCTGGGTTTCTGGAGGCATGTCGCCTATTTCGTCGAGGAACAGTGTGCCGCCTCTCGCCTGTTCGAACCGTCCCTGGCGAGATTGATTCGCACCGGTAAATGACCCTTTCTCGTGGCCGAATAGCTCGGACTCGACAAGGTCATAGGGAATTGCCGCCATATTCAAGGGGATGAAGGGTTTGTCGGCACGAGGACTGTGCTTGTGCAATGCATGCGCCACGCGTTCTTTGCCCGTACCGGATTTCCCGTTAATCAGAACCGTGACGTTTGACTTTGAGAGCCGGCCTATCGCTCGGAAAACCTCCTGCATCGCTGGAGCCTGGCCAATAATTTCAACGTCTGCGCCTGCCTCGGTGCTGCCTGCCTTCGTTTCTGTGGCACTGACCAGGGCCCGGCCCACAACCTCGACGGCCTCATCAACTTCGAACGGCTTGGGTAGATATTCGAAGGCCCCGCCCTGTATGGACGTGACAGCGCTATCAAGATCTGAATGAGCCGTCATGACGATCACGGGTAGCTCGGGGTGGCCTTTTTTGATTTCGCTGAGAAGTTCCAGGCCGTCGATGCCCGGCATGCGAATATCGGTGATCACAACGTCCGGAGTGTCGTCCTGGAATCTGGCAATGACATCGCTTGCAGAATGGAAGGTTTGTACATCGAGGCCGGTTTGCGAGAGTGCTTTTTCCAGGACCCAGCGTATTGATCGCTCGTCATCGACTACCCAGACCTGATTACTGTTCATGTTAGTTGCTCCAGAGGTATGAAGATGCTGAAGATCGTCTCACCGGGTGTTGTGCTGTACTCAATCATGCCCTGGTGTTGACTGATGATGGCCTGGGCCAGTGAAAGCCCCAGGCCGGTGCCCTCTGACCTCCCTGTAATCATTGGGTAAAAAAGGTGATCCCTGATTTCCTCCTGGATTCCTGGCCCGTTGTCCTGAATGTCTACACGCAGGACGACCCGGTGACGTTTGCCGTTGATCGTGAACTGCCGACTGATGCGGGTTGTCAGCTTGATCTCGGGTTTGCGTTCCCCGATCAGCGCCTGCATGGCGTTTCGGGTGATGTTCAAAAGCGCTTGCAGTAGCAACTCTGCATCAGCCTCAATTTCCGGGATGCTGGGATCGTAGTCGCGCACAATCCGATAGCTCGCATCGGTCTCAAGTTCGATTAATTTGCAGATTCTTTCCAACAGAACGTGGGCATTAATCGGTGTGAACCGGGGAATGACCTTCGGGCCGAGCATCCTGTCGACCAATGCGGTGAGTCGATCGGTCTCCTCCACGATGATGTCAGTGTATTCCTTCAAAGCTGAGTCAGGGAGTTCCTTCTCCAGCAGCTGTGCTGAGCCCTTGATCCCGCCCAGCGGGTTTTTGATCTCATGGGCAAGTCCACGAACCATCTGGCGTGACAGTTCATGGGTCTCTCGCAATGCCGCGTCGCGGTCGATACGCAGGTACCTGTCCATTTCGAACAATTCCACCAGCGCGTTACTGGTGCCGAGTATGGGCGTAACCGTTACATCGACGGTGATTTCTTCCCGTTTCATCGGGATCACCAGGTTCATTTTTCGCCGGGTGTAGATTTGGTCTGACTCGATGGCCGTGCTGACGATACCGGCGAGTTCGTTGCTGTTGTCGATGGTCAGGTCCAAGGATCGGCCCATCATCTGCTCGGAAGACCCCTGGAGCAGGCTCTCTGCTGCCTGGTTGGCAAACAGAACGGTCATCGACTGATCCAGCATGAGGATTGCTGTACTGAGATTGCCCAGTACCCGGTCACTCATGGTGGTGCCAGTGACTTGTGTCTGGATTTGCATCTTGTCGCGTCGCATCGATTGTTTTGGAAACTGATGACATTGCGTGCAAGAACTGCACCAGTTGTGTGTTTGTAGGCTCAGAACCCATATCTGGCGTGTCTTTCGGACGGCAAGGGAGCGTGCATGCTAACAGCTTGACCAGCAAAACGCACCATTTTGGTGCATAGTTCTCAGCGCTATGCTACCGATTAGCTGGCGCGATGCAGGATGCTGTGCCTGAGAACCGTAATTCTTGTTGCAGGGCCGTCAAAGATGACCTTGTTAGCTGGACCTGTGATCCGGATGCTAAAGGCATGCGTGCCTCGATCAAGGTTGTTGAGTCCGATGACGCCGCTGCTTGAAATGGGGCGAATGACTTTGCCATCCATGAGGAGTTGGGCAT
>CAXPUI010000083.1:0-8120 GCA_964220205.1 Candidatus Allofontibacter communis
CCGATCTCGATAAGCAGCGTATCAGTGACCACGAGCCAGTTCCTTTTCCACGAAATAGCGTGCAGCAGCTGAAGCCAGCGGAAAACCCATTTCACGTCGTGAGTCGAAATAACACTGAGCCACGCCACGAGCCAGAGTTCTGACTCTCAAGATGAATCGTTGCCTCTCGGTGACGGAAATGGCATGACGGGCGTCCAGCAGGTTAAAGGTGTGGGATGCCTTCATCACGAATTCATACGCAGGGAGTGGCAGCTTTTCGTCAAGAAACCGCAGCGCTTCCTGCTCGTAAAAGTCGAAGTGCTGGAACAAGGTGGCTACATCAGCGAGATCGTAGTTGAATTTTGACATTTCGACTTCGTATTGCAGATAGACGTCGGCGTAGGTCACAGGTCCACTGTCGGTTTCTGTCCAGATCAGCTCTTTAAAGTCTTCTACGCCTTGCAGATAAAGCGCTAGGCGCTCCAGGCCATAGGTTATTTCACCCATGACCGGGTAGCATTCAAGACCGCCCACTTGCTGAAAGTAGGTGAACTGGGTTATCTCCATACCATCCATCCAGACCTCCAAGCCTAGCCCCCAGGCACCCAGCGTCGGAGATTCCCAGTTATCCTCGACGAACCTGATGTCATGGACCCGGGTATTAATCCCCAGGTGTTCAAGAGACTCGAGGTAAAGTTCCTGGAAATTATCCGGAGAGGGTTTGATGACAACCTGGTACTGGTAGTAATACTGGTACCGGTTAGGATTCTCGCCGTAGCGACCATCGGTGGGTCGGCGACAGGGCTGAACATAGGCAGAGGACCAGTCTTCGGGGCCAATGGCCCTGAGAAAGGTAGCCGGATGGAAAGTGCCCGCTCCTACTTCCATATCGTAAGGCTGCATGAGAATGCAGCCCTTGTTTGCCCAAAAAGACTGCAACGACAGTATAAGATCCTGAAACGTCAGTGACATAGTTGATGATATCCAGCTTGAGCCGGGAGGCACCCCAACAAAAAAGGGCGTAAGTATACATGGACAGCTATAAATCAGATAACCTCATCCCATGAATGAAGTGATTCCCAGAAGATGCGACTGGTGTGGGACTGAACCGATTTACGTCGAGTATCACGATAGTGAGTGGGGTGTGCCCAATTTTGACGATGCCAGTTTATTCGAATTTTTGCTCCTCGAGGGTGCGCAGGCGGGACTGTCGTGGATTACCGTGCTGAAAAAACGGGAGGGTTATCGACAAGCCTTTGATGAATTTGATGCAGAGAAAATTGCTCGTTACGGACAAGATGATGTCAATCGACTCCTGCAGAACAGTGGCATTATCCGGAACCGTTTAAAGGTCGAGAGCGCGGTTACTAATGCCCGTGCTTTTCTGGATATCAAGGAACGCTATAGCAGCTTTTCAGATTATGTCTGGCAATTTGTAGGGGGTCTGCCCAGACAGAACCGGTTTCGATCGCTGAAACAGGTACCCGCGATGACGTCAGTCTCAGATGCGATGTCGAAACAACTGAAAAAGGATGGTTTTCGATTTGTGGGCAGCACCATTTGCTATGCCTACATGCAGGCGATCGGCATGGTGAACGATCATCTTGTTGATTGCCATCGTCATGAGGCCTGCGCAGAGCTGTCGGGATGAGTTCGATACTGCTGTCTGTCTTGTCTCTATGGGCAAAACTGCCTCGACCGATCCTGCAATTGCTGGGCAGTGCACTCGGCAGCCTGCACCACTTCGCTAACACCCGATCGGCGCAGGTCACAGCAGCCAATCTGTCAGTGTGCTGGCAGGATGCAGATTTACGTCATGAGAGCTTGAGGGAAACGGGCAAGACGCTGCTGGAAACTCCGGCCATCTGGCTTGGTACGCAAGATCGACTTGAAGACTGGTTTGGCGAGATTCGTGGAGAATCCCTGCTGAGGGAATCGGTGCAGTCAGATCGGGGCTTGATGGTTCTGTTGCCTCATCTGGGTAATTGGGAGTTATTCAATGTCTTCTATCGACGTTATGGCAGGATGACAGCACTCTACCGTCCACCTCGAAAAGCAGCGCTCGATGATGTCATGCGACGTGTCAGGGGGCGTCATGGCAATGAGATGGTCCCAACTGACCGCAGGGGTATCAGGCGGCTTTACCAGGTCCTCGAGAGTGGCGGTACCGTGGTCGTTCTGCCTGACCAGGTCCCGGCAAACGGACAGTTTGTGACCTTTTTCGGTACCGCTGCGTTGACTGATGAACTGGCAGTACGCTTGCAGAAGAAGACGGCGGCAAGAGCTCTGATGCTGAGCTTCCTGCGACGACGGGATGGCAGGTTCGACACACATATACTGGATCCCGGGGAGTCTCTCTATGAGGGCGACAGGATGTCTGCGCTGACGACACTCAAGTCAACGGTGGAGAAACTGGTTCAACTCGCACCCGCCCAATACCAATGGGAATACAAGCGCTTCAGGGAGCGGCCAAAAGGAGCGGAAAAAATCTATCGGTTCAACAAACCGGCTGGTTACCACGACTAGGTGATATCAAGTTCCGGTTGGTTTTCGGGCAACCAGGTAGGCCCGCCCGCAGAGAGGATCATTTCTGTCGACATTCTGACTCTCGTCGCAATACGACTCTGTCTCGAAGTCTTTGAACATGGATAGCAGTTCATCAGGCTGAAGAAGATAATCCTGGCTGCTCGGGCCAATATCGGCCAGCTTGTTAGCGGTAAACGTTTGAAACATCACCAGGCCCCCGGGTTTAAGGGCTGACGTGATGGCGGTGGTGAGACTCCTGTCCAGATAGTGGCAGTTGAGAATCAGGTCATAATGATTGTCGGGAAACACATCCGGCGTGATGTCGACGACCCTGGCGTTGACAGCCACTCGCTGACGTTGCGCAGCGTCCTTCAGCTGTTCAATCGCGACCGCAGAGATATCCCACGCATCCACCTCCATGCCTAGTGCAGCCAGTGCTAATGCGTTAGTACCCTGCCCGCAGGCGATATCCAGTGCGAGGCCACTGGTTTGAACAAGATCAGTATGCCGGCTCAGTATTGCGGCGACCTTGGCATTGTGGGATCCCCTGGCATAAATCCGGTCCCACTTGTCCTGACTATCAGACATCCCAGGAGCAGGGCACTGTCAGAGGACCACGGAACGCCCAGCCGCCAAACTCGACCTGGCCGGTCAACCTAAGGTTATTCAGTGACTTAAAGATCATGGGCAGTGCAAACTCTGCAATCAGGGCACGGGATACAAAGGCGCCTGCGCAAAAGTGAGGGCCAGCGCCAAAGCTGAGGGAGCCGTTGTTATCCCTGGTTAAGTCAAACTGGCTGGCATTGTTGAAAACCTCCTCGTCGCGATTTCCAGCGGAGAACATCAGGAAGACTCGATCTTCAGGGTCAAATCGCACATCGTTGTAGGTAAACGTCTGATTGATGCGGCGCGGTGACATGCCGATGGGAGATATCCATCGAACATACTCTTCAAAGGCCTGTAACCAGGTGGCTTTTCCTTGAATGACCAGGGCGAGCTGCACCGGGTGTGTCAGTAATGCCCAGATGGTGCCTGCAATTGCGTCCCGGGGTTCGTTCTGGCCACCTGAAATTGACAATTTGATGTTCGCTCGAATCTGCTCCTCAGATAGTCCTGCCTGCTGCTGTACACTGAGTTGTGATGCGTCCGGGTGTTTGAGCAGCTCATGCCATCGTTCGTCGATCGCTCTGTCGATTTCCGCTGTGCAGTCCAGACAATGTGCTTCCACGTCCTTGTCGCCGGTGTAGTTGGCGCAACCATCAATCATTCCCTGACTGACGGCATTCATGCGATCAGCAGACATATTGATAAGTCCGGTCATGTGCCTCAATGCGTCAGCCGACACACACATAGCATAGTCCCAGAGCAGATCCGCTTGTTGAGCAGGCTTGATGAGGCTGAGCCGTTCGGCTGTTATGTCATGAAACCGGGAGCGCCAGGTTTCTTTAACGGCGGCCGGTGAAAAACAGGGATGATTAGCTCTTCGTTCCTGCATGTGTTGTTCGCCGTCTTTGCGCATCATGTTCTCGCCCATAAGACGGGACATGAGGCCATCGGGCTGGAACGATGAGAAGACATCGACATTTTTCTCGCAGGTTGCGATCGCGTTCCTGCGATTGATCAGGGTTGCGTTAAGCTGGGGAACAAAGGCAATGTCCGGCATTGCCTTGAGATCGGGATAGGGGTTCTGCCAAAAAGTCTGTATATCGACGTTATATTGAGGGGCATTAGACATGGACTATTTCCTCCAGAACATCGGGGAAAAGAGTACCAGCAACGTAAAAATCTCCAGTCGACCCAGCATCATGGTGAAACAGAGCATGACTTTAGCGCTGTCGGTGATGCCGGCATAATTCTGGGCGACCTGACCGAGTCCTGGCCCCAGATTGTTGATGGTTGCACCCACTGCTGAGAACGCGGAGACAAAATCCATGCCGGTCATAATGAGAGCTAACTGCATAAAAAGGAAAACAATGACGTAAACGGAAAAGAATCCCCACACTGATTCCATGATCTGCTCTGGCATTCTCCGCTGGTTTACCTTGATGGGGAAAACTGCGTTGGGATGAATCAGGCGGTGGACCTCCCGCAGTCCCTGCTTACAGATCAGCAGCACCCGAATGACCTTCATTCCACCTCCAGTAGAACCGGCACAGGCGCCGGTAAAAGCGCCGAAAAAAACGAGATAAGGCAACATACCGGGCCAACCGGCGAAATCATCCGTCGTAAATCCGGTGGTAGTAAAAACAGAGACGATATGGAACAGGCCAAGCCGAATAGCGTCACCCGTATCGGCAGATGTTTCATACCAAAGACCCAGGATAATCACCGCACTGGCGACAAGGAGAATCGACAAATAGAACTTGACCTCATCATCCTTGAGATAGACTCCAGCTGATCGTTCTTTGAAAGCAAAGAAGTGGAGTCCGAAGTTGATTCCCGCGAGGATCATGAATCCTATTGCTATCGACTCGATAAGTGCCGAGTCAAAGTAACCGATAGAGGCGTCGTGGGTTGAGAAGCCCCCGATCGCCACGGTAGAGAAGCTATGGCAGATGGCATCAAACAAGCTCATGCCCGCTGCCCAAAAGGCTAGAGCGCAGGCTGCGGTAAGTCCCAGATAAATCGACCAAAGAGCCAGGGCAGTTTCCTTGATCCGGGGAGTTAGCTTTGAATCTTTGACGGGGCCGGGGGTTTCGGCACGATATAGCTGCATGCCGCCGACGCCGAGCATGGGCAATATCGCAACAGCAAGGACAATAATGCCCATGCCACCCAGCCATTGCAGTTGTTGCCGATAGAACAGGATCGACTCTGGCAATTGCTCCAGCCCGATGATAACGGTGGCCCCTGTTGTGGTCAGGCCTGAGAAGGATTCGAATAGGCCATCGGGCAGGCTCAGGTCGGGCCCCTGATCGTCCACAAATGGTAGCGCACCGAAAATACCCAGCGCGAGATAGTAGAGCACGGTAATCAGGAATCCGTCTTTGATCCGCAAATCCGCATCGTAGCGATGGCATGTCAGCCAGAGAAAAAAGCCAGCTGTAAAGGTAATAGCCAGGGCTCTGAGGAAAATAATCTCAATACCGTCCTGGTAGATCAGTGAGACGATGATTGGTGGGATCATGGTGATGCTGAACAGCATCATCAGGATACCCAGGACGCGAATCGCGATTTGAATATGCATAAATCAGGCGAAGGTCAGCGGAGCGTGGAACAGTCTTTCTACTTCACGAATGCGCTTTTTGTCGACCAGGAAGAGAACGACGTGATCATCAGCCTGGACGATGACATCATCATGGGCGATAACCACCTGATCACCTCGCACAATAGCGCCGATATTGGTCCCGGGGGGCAGCTCTATTTCTTCAATCCTCCGCCCCACCACGGCGGAGCTGGACGCATCGCCGTGCGCGACCGCTTCGATCGCCTCGGCTGCCCCTCGTCGTAACGAATGGACTTTTGCCACATCACCCTGCCTGATGTGAGCGAGAATAGAGCCTAGGGTCGCCTGTTGCGGGCTGACGACAATGTCGATGTTGCCCCCTTCGATAAGATCGACGTAAGCAGGATTGTTAATAAGAGTAATAACCTTGCGTGCGCCCAGGCTCTTGGCCAGCATCGATGACATGATGTTGGCCTCATCGTCATTAGTGACTGCGCAGAACACATCGGTTTCTTCTATGTTCTCCTCCAGCAGTAACTCTCGATCTGATGCGTCACCACACAGTACGATGGTTCGGTCGAGACTCTCAGACAGCTCGTAGCAACGTTCCCGATTGTGCTCGATGATTCTAACGCCATAACGGCTCTCAACGACCTGAGCCAGTTGCTGCCCGATATGGCCTCCGCCGGCGATGACGATACGTTTGTTAGGTTTCTCCACCCTGCGCATCTCTGACATTACATGCTTGATGTCCTGGCTGGCGGCGATGAAGAATACCTCGTCATCCGCCTCGATGACGGTATTGCCCTGAGGAATAATGGGACGGTTTTTCCGGAAGATAGCAGCGACCCGGGTGTCGACCATAGGCATGTGCTGGCGCAGATAACGGAGTTCCTGATCCACGAGCGGCCCGCCATAGTAGGCCTTGATACCGACCAGTTGCACTTGACCGTCAGCGAAGTCCATGACCTGCAGGGCACCAGGGTTGTCGATCAGGCGGGCGATGTCATGAGTGACTATCTGCTCGGGGTTGACGAGCACATCGACCGGCATGTCATCGTTCCGGAAGATACCACCGTCTCGGATGTAGGCAGAAGAACGTATTCGGGCGATCTTGGTTGGCGTATTGAAGACCGTGTAGGCGACCTGGCAGGCAACCATGTTGACTTCATCGCTGTTGGTGACAGCGATCAGCATATCCGCGTCCTCGGCACCTGCTTGGCGCATCACATCGGGGTGCGATGCCAGGCCAGTAACGGTTCTGATGTCGACCCTATCCTGCAGTTCCTGAAGGCGGGAGCTGTCAGTGTCGACGACGGTAATGTCACTTGCTTCAAGGCTGAGGTTTTGCGCGAGACTGCCGCCTACTTCCCCTGCACCAAGAATGATTATTTTCAATGGGTGCTCCTTCTTAACCGGGCATAGTAGAAGCCGTCATGCTCGCTAACGGTGGGCAGCAGTTGCAGACCATAAGGAGTCTTAACATGGTTGTCGGCTTCCGGCAGGGATCCGATTGGCAAGACTTCGGCCTCAGGCCGAGACGATAGAAAATCATTGATAACTCTATCGTTCTCCTGTGGGAGAATCGAACAGGTCGAATAGAGCAATTCGCCACCAGAAACAAGCAAGTCGAATACCTTGTCCAAGAGCAGGCTTTGTAACCTGAATAGCTTATCAATATCCGATTTGGCTCGCAGCAACATAATGTCCGGGTGTCGTCGAATAATGCCGGTCGCTGAACAGGGTGCATCCAACAGGATTCGGTCGAACCTGAGATCAGTCTGCCAGTCCAGCAGGTCTGCGCAGTGCACATCTGCTTGGAGACCCAGCCGCTCCAGATTTTCATTGATCTGATGAATCCGCTTCCGGTCACGATCCACGGCAGTCAGTCTGATATCCGTTCTTTCAAGCAGGTGTCCGGTTTTACCCCCGGGTGCTGCGCAGGCATCGAGGACGACCGCTCCCGGTTCAGGGCGTAACAACGTTGCCGCCAGCTGTGCACCCTCGTCCTGGACAGATACCAGGCCTTCGTTAAAGCCAGGGATTTCGTTCACTTTCATGGGCTGATCAAGGACCACAGCGGTTGCCGTGACAGAGCCTGGCCGGGCGGGAATATTGGCGTTTTCCAAGACCTTCAAATAGTCTGCGCGATCTGATTTACGGCCATTGATTCGCAGGGTCATGGGCGGTCTGGCCTGATTGGCGGCGAATATGTCCGGCCGGTCCCAGGCGTTATCAATGAGGGATATCAACCATGCGGGGTGATTAAACCGAGCCTCTGAATTGTCGCTGATTGCTCGTGACCGCAGTGCTTCCTGTTCCCTGGCGTAACGACGCAGGACACCGTTAATCAGGCCCTTTGCCCACGGTTTTTGCAGCCTGGACGCTGTGTCTACCGCGATGTTAACGCTCGCATGATGGGGCCTTTTGAGCTGTTCGATACTATACA